>NZ_JBSGIV010000033.1:0-49695 GCF_053605225.1 Micromonospora sp. NPDC003944 | reverse complement strand
CACGCTAGGCGGGCCGCACGCTAGGCGGGCCGCACGCTAGGCGGGCCGCACGCTAGGCGGGCCGCACGCTAGGCGGGCCGCACGCTAGGCGGGCCGCACGCTAGGCGGGCCGGTGGCGACTGGGCGGGGTGTCTGCCTTGATTCGGGGGTGGGCGGTAACGTCGGGCTCGTGTCTGAGACCTTGCCGCTCCGCCTCGTGCTCGCCTCGGCTAGCCCTGCCCGTCGTAAGTTGCTCCAAGCCGCCGGTGTCGAGCCGGAGGTGCTGGTCAGCGGGGTGGACGAGTCCCTGGTGATGGCCGAGCGGGCCGAGGAGTTGTGTCTGGAGTTGGCTCGCCTGAAGGCGCAGGCGGTGTTGACCCGGCTGAATCCGGTTGCCGGTCAACGGACGTTGGTGATCGGCTGTGACTCGGTGCTCGCCTTCGACGGGGAGATCCTCGGCAAGCCGGCGGACGCCGCCGACGCGACCCGGCGTTGGCTGCGGATGCGGGGACGCAGCGGAGTGCTGCACAGCGGGCACTGCCTTGTCGACATCGACGCCGGGCGGCGTGCGGAGGCGGTCGCCTCGACCACGGTCCACTTTGCTGATGTCAGTGACGAGGAGATCGCGGCGTACGTGGCCACGGGTGAGCCGCTTGCGGTCGCCGGGGCGTTCACCATCGACGGGCTGGGTGGGCCGTTCGTGGAGCGGATCGAGGGTGACCCGGGGACGGTGGTCGGGCTGTCGATGCCGCTGCTGCGCCGGCTCCTGGCCGAGCTGGATCTACGGATCACCGACCTGTGGACGAAGGTCGCGCCGGGCGGCCAATCCGTCGAGCCGGGCAGCCAGTCCGTCGTCAAGGGCGGCTAACCCGTCGAGCGCGGAGACCAATCCGCCGAGCGCCGGGCCAATCCCTCGTGGCGGGCCGCCGATTGTCGCGCCGGTCGGTAACGTCCGGTCATGACCACCAAGTCGATCCCGCTCACCAACGAGCTGCACTCCTACCTGGTCGCACACGGCTCCCCACCGGACGAGATCATCCGGGATCTGGCCGAGGAGACCCGGTCGGTGCTGCCGGAGCACGCCACCATGCAGGTGGCGCCGGAGCAGGCCGCGTTCCTGACGTTCCTCACCCGGCTGCTCGACGTGCGGCAGGCCGTCGAGGTCGGCACGTTCACCGGGCTCTCGTCGCTGGCGATCGCCCGCGGGTTGCCCGAGGGCGGGCGGCTGACCTGTTTCGACATCTCCGAGGAGTTCACCGGCATCGCTCAGCGCTACTGGGTGCGGGCCGGTGTGCAGGAGCTGATCGACCTGCGCATCGGCCCGGCCGCTGACGGGCTGCGGGAGCTGCCGCACGAGCGGTACCTGGACTTCGCGTTCATCGACGCGGACAAGACCGGCTACCCGGTCTACTGGGCGGAGCTGGTGCCGCGGATGCGTCCGGGTGGGGTGATCGCCGTCGACAACGTGCTGCGAGGCGGGCGGGTGATCGCCCCGCAGGATGCCGGTGACCGGGCCATCGCCGCGTTCAACGACGAGGTCATCGCCGACGTACGGGTGGACCCGGTGATGCTGCCGATCGCGGACGGCCTGACCCTCGCCCGGGTCCGCTGACCGTCGGCAACCACTGCCCACAACGGCTGGACAGCCCCAGGCACCAACGCGGGAGACGGAGATCGGGGTGCCCCCACCACGAGGCACCCCGATCTCCACGAACACCGGACGTCAGCGGACGCTGCGGGCGAACTGGCGGGCGGCCCAGTAGACGCCGAGCGCGGCGAGGACCGCGGTGATGCCGAGGCCCTGCCAGACCTTGTCGCTGCCCAGGTCACCGGCGAACAGTGCCCGGGTGCCGTCGACAGCCCAGGAGAACGGGTTCCAGTTGGCCACGCCTTGCAGCCAGCCGGGTGCGAAGGTCAGCGGCAGCAGGATGCCGGAGAGCAGCAGCACCGGCTGCGCCACGGTGTTCATCAGGGGGGCCAGCGCGTCCTCGCTCTTGACCTTGAGGGCGACGCCGTAGGAGACGGCCGAGGTCATGAGGGCGATCAGGGCGAGCATCAGGTACGCCAGCAGCAGGTCCCCGATGAACACCCGCAGGTCGAACAGGAGCGCCAGCAGCGTGATGATGACCGCCTGCACGATGAGCGAGACCACGTCGCGCAGTGAGCGGCCGAGCAGCAGGGCGAGCCGGCTGATCGGGGTGACCCGGGAGCGTTCGATGACGCCGGCTCGTAGTTCGGCGATCAGGCCGAAGCCCTGGAACAGGCCACCGAAGATGGCAAGCAGCACCAGCAGACCGGGTACGAAGATCTTGTAGGCGGCGGCCTGGGTGGGTGCGTTGAGTGCGGGCTTCAGTAGCGGGGCGAAGAGCAGCAGGTACATGACCGGCTGGAACACGCCGACGAAGACCCAGACCGGGTTGCGCAGCAGGAGTTGGGTCTGGCGCTGGAAGATCAGCCACGTGTCGCGGGCGAATTTCATGAGAGTCGTCTCCGGTGGTCAGGACTCGCGCAGCGAGCGGCCGGTCTTGGTGAGGAAGACGTCGTCCAGGCTGGGTCGGTGCAGCTCGATCGAGCGCAGCTCCAGCCCGGCGTGGTCGAGTCGGCGTAGCACCTGCGGGATGGCGGTGGCGCCCTCGTCGACATAGAGGCGCAGGCCGCCCTCGTCGGCGGTCTCCAGCTTGTTGACGTACGGCTCGCCGTCGAGTGCCTTGGCGGCCTGCTCGGTGGCGGTCAGGTCGAGGCCGACGAGCACCACGTCGCCGGAGATCTCCCGCTTGAGCTCGGTCGGCGTGCCCTCGGCCACCACCTCGCCGTTGTCCATGATCGCGATCCGGTCGCAGAGCGCGTCGGCCTCGTCCAGGTAGTGGGTGGTGATGAAGACTGTCATCCCGTCGGCGCGTAGCCGCCGGATCTCGTCCCACATGTGGGCGCGGCTCTGCGGGTCGAGGCCGGTGGTCGGCTCGTCCAGGAAGACGATCTTCGGCTCGTGGATGATGCCGAGGGCGATCTCCACACGGCGGCGCTGGCCGCCGGAGTAGGTCTTGCACGTGCGGTCCGCGTACTCGGTGAGCTGGAACGCCTCCAGGGCGCGGACCGCGCGCCGCTGCGCGTCGGCCTTGCTGATGCCGTACATCCGGGCGTGCAGCACCAGTTCCTCGCGGGCGGTGGACTCGTCCCAGGTGCTGCCGCCCTGCGGGACGTAGCCGATGCGGCGGCGCACCTCGGCGGGGTCCTTGCGCAGGTCGGCGCCCGCGATGGTGGCCTCGCCGCCGTCCGGCTCGATGAGCGTGGCGAGCATCCGCAGCGTGGTGGTCTTGCCGGCGCCGTTCGGGCCGAGGAAGCCGAAGATCTCGCCCTTGGCAACGTCGAGGTCGACGCCCCGCACGGCGTCCACCGTCTTCGTCTCTCGACCCGCGCGGGAGCGGAACGACTTCCGCAGCCCCCTGGTCTCGATCATTTCTGCTCCTGGTCGTTCGGGCCGGTCGGACCGGCCGTCGAGTGGGACGACGCCGGACGGCGCACTCCCCCGCTGTGCCGTCAGCAGGCTAACGCGATATAGCTTTTCTAGTCAACGTTGATTATTCCGTGTCGGTGTCGGGCGATTCCACGCCGTCCCTCCACCCCGACCAACCCTGCTCTTCGTCCAGCTCAGCAGGCAGGTACGACACTCCGGAATCGATCCGCTCGGCGATCCGTTCGCACCAGTTCATCTCCGCCTCCGCGCGCGCCGACCACAGCTCGAACATCCAGCCCACGTGCGTCGGCTTGCGGTTGCGCACCCAGTCCGACCCGAGCGAGGCACGCATCGAGTCGACGCCGGCGCGCAGCAGGTTGGCGCGGTTACGGAGTGCGGCAGCGGCCTCGTCGCGTGGCATGGCCGGCAGGAAGGAGAAGGCCGCCACGAACGGGTCGGTGGGCTCGCTGACGTTCCACCAGTGGTTGCGCAGCAGCGTCTCGAACTCGTCCTCCCCCTTGACCGTCACCTCGTACGTCGTGCGCGCCGGACGGGCACCCACCTGCTCGGTCGCGACGGCCCGGAGCAGCCCTTCCTCGGTGAGCTTGCGGAGGGCGTGATAGATCGATCCGGGCTGCACGTTCGCCCACTTGTCGGCGCTCCAGCTCAACAGCTCGCGGCGCACGTCGTAGCCGTGCACGGGCTGCATCCACCGCACCAGACCGAGGATCATCATCCGAGTCGAAGACACCCGATAAGCGTAATAGCCAAGTTTGACTAAACCGTGGCGGGTGCAGTGCGGCATCCCACACTGAGCGATCGTTAGGGCCGCCGTGGCCGGCCGATACACTCCCCGTCAGTAACCTGCCCGGGAGGAGCCACGAAGGTGCGCAAGGTACTCATCGCCAACCGCGGCGAGATCGCCGTCCGGGTGATCCGCGCGTGCCGTGACGCCGGCCTGGGCAGTGTCGCCGTGTACGCGGACTCCGACCGCGACGCCCTGCACGCCACCCTCGCGGACGAGGCGTACGCGCTCGGCGGGGACAGCGCGACCGAGACCTACCTGCGCATCGACAAGCTGCTCGACGTGGCCGCCCGGGCCGGCGCCGACGCCGTACACCCGGGTTATGGCTTCCTCAGTGAGAACGCCGACTTCGCCCAGGCCGTCATCGACGCCGGGCTGACCTGGATCGGCCCCACTCCGCAGGCGATCCGCGACCTGGGTGACAAGGTCACCGCCCGGCACATCGCGCAGCGGGCCGGCGCGCCGCTGGTCCCCGGCACGCCGGACCCGGTGGCGAGCCCGGACGAGGTGATGGCGTTCGCCGTCGACCACGGCCTGCCGGTGGCCATCAAGGCCGCCTTCGGTGGCGGTGGCCGCGGCCTCAAGGTCGCCCGCACGATGGAGGAGATCCCCCACCTGTTCGAGTCGGCCACCCGCGAGGCGGTCGCGGCGTTCGGTCGGGGTGAGTGCTTCGTCGAGCGGTACCTGGACCAGCCCCGCCACGTGGAGGCGCAGGTCCTCGCCGACCAGCACGGCAACGTGATCGTGGTGGGCACCCGGGACTGCTCGTTGCAGCGACGCCACCAGAAGCTCGTCGAGGAGGCGCCCGCGCCGTTCCTCACCGACGCCCAACGCGCGCAGATCCACGAGAGCGCCAAGGCGATCTGCCGCGAAGCCGGCTACCACGGTGCCGGCACCGTGGAGTATCTGGTCGGCGTCGACGGCACCATCTCCTTCCTGGAGGTCAACACCCGGCTCCAGGTCGAGCACCCGGTCACCGAGGAGACCGCCGGCATCGACCTGGTCCGCGAGCAGTTCCGGATCGCCGACGGCGAGAAGCTGCGGATCACCGAGGACCCGACGCCGCGCGGGCACGCGATCGAGTTCCGGATCAACGGCGAGGACCCGGGCCGCAACTTCCTGCCCGCCCCGGGCACCGTCACCGCGCTGCGCCTGCCCAGCGGGCCGGGCGTGCGGGTCGACACCGGCGTGTCGGCCGGTGACGTGATCGGCGGCAACTTCGACTCACTGCTCGCCAAGGTGATCATCACGGGCGAGACGCGTACCGAAGCCCTCGAGCGCGCCCGCCGCGCGCTCGACGAGATGGTCCTCGACGGCATGGCCACCGCACTGCCGTTCCACCGGCTGGTCGTGCGGGACGAGGCGTTCACCGCCGAGCCGTTCACCGTGCACACGCGGTGGATCGAGACCGAGTTCCACAACACCGTGCCGGCGTTCACCGCCGCCGCCGGCGCCGCCGAGGCGCCGGCCGAGCGCGACACCGTCGTGGTCGAGGTGGGTGGCAAGCGCCTCGAGGTCAGCCTCCCTGCCGGCTTCGGCGGGAGTACGACCACCGCGGCACCCGCCCCCCGCAAGGCGGCTCGGCGCAGTGGTGGTGCCAAGGCGGGCGCCCCGGTCGGGGGCGACGCGCTCACCTCACCGATGCAGGGCACCATCGTCAAGATCGCGGTGGCGGACGGCGACACCGTGGCCGAGGGTGACCTGGTCGTGGTGTTGGAGGCGATGAAGATGGAGCAGCCGCTGCACGCCCACAAGGCGGGCACCGTCAGTGGTCTCGCCGCCGAGGTCGGTGCCGTCATCACCGCCGGGGCGCCGATCTGCACCATCGCCTGAGCGCCCCGGGGACGGTCAGCGCAGGGTCTCGCTCGCGACCGCGCGGACGGCGGCGGTCAGGGCGTTCAGCACGTCCGACTCCAGCCGCCAGTGCTGCCAGTAGAGCGGGACGTCCAGGTGCCGGCCCGGCGCGAGGTCGACACAGCGGCCGACGTCCGGGTCGGCCTCGGCGATCTGTTCCGGCACCAGGCTCCAGCCCAGACCGAGGCGGATCGCCGCGCTGATCGCCGGCACCGACGGTACGTAGTGCACCGGCGGGTCGAACGGCCGACCGGCCACCGCTCGGATGAAGCGGTGCTGCACCTGGTCCTTCCGGTCGAAGACGATCAGCGGCGCGCTCGCCAGCGCGGCGGCGGTGAGTCCGTCGGCGAAGTACGACGCCGCGAATTCCGACGAGGCCAGCGCGCGGTAGCGCATCGCCCCGAGCCGCAGCACCCGGCAGCCCTGCACGGCCTCCCGCTGGGCGGTGACCGCAGCCGTCACCGAACCGTCGCGGAGCAGTTCGGCGGTGTGGTCCTGGTCGTCCTGCCGCAGGTCGAACGAGAGCCCGGCCCGCTGCGGCAACCGGGCCAGCGCGGTGGGGAACCAGGTGGCAAGCGAGTCCGCGTTGACCACCACCGCGACCCGGATCCGTCCGCCGCCAGACAGTGGGCCACGGGCATCGGTGAGCGCTTCCCGTTCGAGCAGTGTGAGTTGCCCGGCCAGGCGCAGCAGCGGACGGCCGGCCTCGGTCGCCACACACGGTCGGGCGCGGCGGACCAGCACCTGCCCGACGGTCTCCTCCAGCGCCTTGATCCGTTGACTCACCGCGGACGGCGTGACGTGCAGCAACCGGGCCGCCGCGTCGAAGCTGCCCTCCGCCACCACCGCCGCGAGTGTCCGCAGCTGCGCCGAGTCGAGACCTTCCATTAGCTGAGCTTAAGTTACGTCAGAATCTTTAGTTGGACTGGTGACTGTCGACGACCCTAGCGTCGAGGTCGTGCTCACCTCCGCCGTCGCCGGCTTCTCGATCTCCATCGCGCTCATCGTCGCCATCGGCGCCCAGAACGCCTTCGTCCTGCGCCAGGGCCTACGGCGCGAGCACGTCGTACCCGTGGTGCTGACCTGCGCCGCGTCGGACGCGCTGCTGATCATGGCCGGAGTGGCCGGGGTCGGCTCACTTGTGGCCGGCCGACCGGGCCTGCTGACGGCGATCCGCTGGGGCGGGGCGGCGTTCCTGCTCTGCTACGCGGGGCTCGCGGCCCGTCGCGCCCTGCGTCCCGGCGCCCTGCTGCCGACCGACCGGCCGCCGGCCACGCTGGGGACGACCCTGCTCGCCTGCGCCGCCTTCACCTACCTGAACCCGCACGTCTACCTGGACACCGTGCTGCTCCTCGGTGGGGTGGCACAACAACACCCACACCGGTGGGTGTTCGGCGCCGGCGCCGTCCTGGCGAGTGCGGTCTGGTTCACCGCGCTCGGCGTCGGCGCGCAGCGCCTCGCGCCGCTGCTCGCCCGTGCCGTCGCCTGGCGGGTGCTGGACGCGGTTATCGCCGTCGTGATGGCCGGCCTCGCCGTGGCACTCCTGCTGGGCTGACCGGGGTCGCGCCGGCCGGGCTCGTTCCGCCGCTGCTGCTGGGTTCGGCGGGCACCGACGACACCACCGGGACCAGGACCCACGGCGATGCGAGTGTTTTCCGCGACCACCGGCGGTGGAACCGGCCGCGAGCGGGAATGATTGCCCGGTGCGCTTCCTTCACGGCGCGGTTCCCGCGCACGACCTGACCTATACCGACGTCTTCATGGCGCCGGCCCGCTCCGACCTGGGCTCCCGGCTCGACGTCGACCTGTCCACCAGCGACGGCACCGGCACCACAATTCCGCTGGTGGTGTCGAACATGACCGCGGTCGCCGGGCGGCGGATGGCGGAGACGGTCGCCCGCCGGGGTGCCATCACGGTGATCCCGCAGGACATTCCGATCGAGGTGGTGGCGAATGTCGTCGCCTGGGTCAAACAGCGCCATCTGGTCTACGACACGCCGATCACGCTGGGCCCCACCGAGACGGTTGGCGACGCCATCCACCTGCTGCCCAAGCGCTCGCACGGTGCGGTGATCGTGGTCGACGACGCCGGGCGGCCGATGGGTGTGGTGACCGCGGCGGACACCACGGGCGTGGACCGGTTCGCTCAGCTGCGGCACGTGATGTCCACCGAGTTGCACACCGTCCCGGCGGACGCGGACCCGCGTACCGGGTTCGACAGGCTCTCGGCGGGCCGTCGCCGACTCGCGCCGGTGGTGGACACCGAGGGTCGGCTGGTCGGGGTGCTGACGCGGCAGGGCGCGCTGCGGGCCACCCTCTACACCCCCGCCGTGGACGATCGGGGCCGACTCCGGATCGCGGCGGCCGTCGGGATCAACGGTGACGTGACCGGCAAGGCCGCCGCGCTGCTCGAAGCCGGGGTGGACACGCTTGTCGTGGACACCGCGCACGGCCACCAGGCACGGATGATCTCCGCACTCCAGGCGGTCCGCAAACTGGACCCGGGGGTGCCCGTCGCAGCCGGCAACGTGGTCACCGCCGAGGGCGTACGCGACCTGGTGGAGGCGGGGGCGGACATCATCAAGGTCGGCGTCGGCCCCGGCGCGATGTGCACCACCCGGATGATGACCGGCGTGGGCCGGCCGCAGTTCTCCGCCGTACTCGACTGTGCTGCCGCCGCGCGGCAACTGGGCCGGCACGTGTGGGCCGACGGCGGGGTGCGGCACCCCCGGGACGTGGCGCTCGCGCTCGCCGCCGGCGCGTCGAACGTGATGATCGGCTCCTGGTTCGCCGGCACCTACGAGTCCCCCGGCGACCTCTACACCGAGCCGGACGGCCGGCGGTACAAGGAGAGCTTCGGGATGGCCTCGGCACGGGCGGTCAGCGCCCGAACCGCCGACGACAGCCCGTACGACCGGGCCCGCAAGGCGGTGTTCGAGGAGGGCATCTCCTCGGCCCGCATGCACCTGGACCCGGCCCGCCCCGGTGTCGAGGACCTGATCGACGAGATCATCGCGGGGGTGCGCAGCGCCTTCACCTACGCCGGCGCACGGGACCTGACCCAGTTCCACGAGCGGGCGATCGTCGGCGTGCAGAGCGCCGCCGGCTTCACCGAAGGAATGCCCCTCCCCACCAGCTGGTAACCCACCCCACCCCCTCCCGGCGTCGATCATGGAGTTGTGGTGCCCGACAGAACGGGCAATAACCAGCGAACCGCCCACCACGATTCCATGATCGACGCCGGGAGGGGGTTACTGGGCCAGACGGCGCAGGACTTCGCGGGCCGCGTCGCTCGGGTTGTTTCCCACCCGGTTCGGTAGGGCACCGGCCAGCCAGAGGGTGGCGAAGCCGTGGGCGATCGACCAGGCGGCGAGCGCGTCCCGGTCGGTATCGGCGGGCGCGCCACCGCCGGGCAGGGCGGCCACCCCGGAGCGGAGCGCCGCGCCAGCGCGCTCCCGTGCGGCGAGCAGCTCGGGGTCGTCGGCCCGGTGCAGTTCGGGACGGAACATCACCTCGAAGTACGCGCGGTGCCGGACGCCTGCCCCGACCGGACCTACTGCTCACCCTCACCGGAGTGCTGGAACTGATCGGCGCGGTCGGCCTGCTGATGCCGGCCACCGCCCGAGTCGCGGCAGCCGGACTCGCCCTGCTGATGCTCGCGATGTTCCCGGCCAACGTCTCGGCCGCCCAGCGAAGGTTGACCCTCGCCGGACGTCCGGTCACCCCGCTCAGGCAGCGCACCGCACTGCAACTCGTGTTCGTCGCGGCTGCTGCGGTTATTTCGTTTGGCCCCTGACTATCAGGGGGCTAATCTACGTCCCGTGGAACTCGTGACCCTTCAGGACGTGCCGCTCGGGCGGCTCCTGGTGGTGGCCGGGCACCTCGTCGGGCAGCGGTGGAACCGCTATCTCGCCGAGGAGCACGGCCTCACCCAGGCCGGCATGATCACCCTGATGACGCTCGCCCGGCACGGCGAGCTGCCGCACCGGGAGGTCGCCGAGAAGGGGTTCGTCCGGCCGGCGACCCTGACCGGCATCGTCGACACACTCGAGCGCGACGGCCTGGTCGAGCGGCAGCGCGACGACAACGACCGGCGCAGCATCCGACTCGCCATCACCCCCGCCGGGCGGGAGCGGGTCGCCGCACTCGACGCGCTCATGCACTCCGGACGGCCCCTCACCTCGGTCGACGCCGACCCGGTGAAGGCACAGGTGATCCGGGAGTTCCTGCTTGAGGTCATCGGCAGCGGCGACGACCCGCGGATGACCGGACGCCCTACCGAGATGAAGGACCCGGCGTGCTGATCCGACTCCTGCGCGGCCAACTGCGCACCTATCAGAGACCGTTGCTGGCGGTGGTGCTGCTCCAGTTCGTGGGCACCATGGCCTCGCTCTACCTGCCCAGCCTCAACGCGGACATCATCGACCAGGGCGTGGCCCGGGGCGACACCGACTACATCGTGCGCACCGGTGGCTGGATGCTGCTGGTCAGCCTGATCCAGATCGTCTGTTCGATCGCCGCCGTCTACCTCGGCGCCCGAGTCGCGATGGGCTTCGGCCGGGACGTCCGCGCCGAGCTGTTCGGGCACGTCAACCGCTTCTCCGCCCGCGAGGTGGCCCGGTTCGGTGCGCCGTCACTGATCACCCGCAACACCAACGACGTCCAGCAGGTGCAGATGCTCGTGCTGATGAGCTGCACGATGCTCGTCGCCGCGCCGATCATGAGCGTCGGTGGCGTGTTCATGGCGCTGCGCGAGGACATCGGGTTGTCCTGGCTGATGCTTGTCAGCGTGCCGGTGCTGGCCATCGCGCTCGGCGCGATCATCCGTCGGATGGTGCCCGGCTTCCGGCTGATGCAGACCCGCATCGACACGGTCAACCGCGTGCTGCGGGAGCAGATCACCGGCATCCGGGTGGTCCGCGCGTTCGTGCGTGAGCCGTACGAGACGGACCGCTTCGGTGTCGCCAACGCCGACCTGACCGCGACCGCGTTGCGTACCGGCCGACTGCTGGCGCTGATCTTCCCGGTGGTCATGCTGGTGCTGAACGTCTCCAGCGTGGCGGTGCTCTGGTTCGGCGCCCAGCGGGTGGACGCCAACGCGATCGAGATCGGTGCGCTGACGGCCTTCCTGGCGTACCTGATGCAGATCTTGATGGCGGTCATGATGGCCACCTTCATGCTGATGATGGTGCCCCGGGCGGCGGTCTGCGCGGAGCGGATCGTGGAGGTGCTGGACACCGACTCCTCGGTGGTCCCGGCCAGCGCGCCGGTCACCGAGCTGCCCAGCCGCGCCGAGTTGGAGCTGCGCGGGGTGCGCTTCCAGTACCCGGGCGCGGTGGAGCCGGTGCTGCGCGACATCTCCTTCCGGGCCACGCCGGGCACCACCACGGCGATCATCGGCAGCACCGGCGCCGGCAAGACGACTCTGCTGTCGCTCATCCCCCGGCTGGTCGACGTCACCGCCGGTGCGGTGCTCGTCGACGGGGTGGACGTGCGGGAGCTGGCACCTGACGAACTGTGGCGGCGGATCGGTCTGGTGCCACAGCGGCCCTATCTGTTCACCGGGACCGTCGCCAGCAACCTGCGCTACGGCAACCCGGACGCGACAGACGAGGAGTTGTGGGCGGCGCTGGAGATCGCCCAGGCCCGGGACTTCGTGGCCCAGATGCCCGGCGGGCTGGACGCCCCGATCGCGCAGGGCGGCACCACCGTCTCCGGTGGGCAGCGACAGCGCCTGGCAATCGCCCGGGCCCTGGTCCGGCAGCCGGAGATCTACCTGTTCGACGACTCGTTCTCCGCGCTCGACCTGGGCACCGACGCGCGGCTGCGAGCGGCTCTGCGGCCGGTCACCGCGGAGTCCGCGGTGGTGATCGTGGCCCAGCGGGCCTCCACGATCATCGACGCCGACCAGATCATCGTCCTGGAGAACGGAGGGGTCGTCGGGGTGGGACGGCACGCGGAGTTGGTGGAGAGCTGCCCGACGTACGCCGAGATCGTCGCCTCGCAGCAGACGGCGGAGGTGGCGGCATGAGCGAGCACGACGAGCCGCGCACTGCGGCCGTACCCACGCAGAAGCCGGCCGGCGACGGACGGACGGCGGCCGGCGACGGTCGGACGCCGAAGCGACTGCCGCCGGGCCGCCCCGGCGGCGGTCCGGGGTGGATGAGCGCCGGGATGCCCGCCGAGAAGTCGATGAACTTCGGGCCGTCGGCGCGGCGGTTGCTCGGCCGGCTGCGCCAGCACCGGCTGCACCTGGCGGCGATCATCACCCTCGCCGTGGTGAGCGTCGGTTTCAGCGTGGCCGGGCCGAAGATCCTCGGTCACGCCACCGACCTGATCTTCAACGGGGTGGTCGGCCGGAGGTTGGAGCCGGGCACCAGCACCGAGCAGGCCGTGGCGGCGGCCCGGGCCAGCGGCAACGACAGCTTCGCCGACATGCTCGCCCGGATGGACGTGGTGCCCGGGATGGGCATCGACTTCGGCGCCCTGAGCCGGGTGCTGCTGCTGGCGCTCGGGCTCTACGTGGCGGCGAGCGTGCTGTCCTGGTGGCAGGGGTGGCTGCTCAACGGGGTGGTCCAGCGCACCGTGCTGCGGCTGCGTGCCGAGGTGGAGGAGAAGCTCAACCGGCTGCCGCTGCCCTACTTCGACCGGCAGCCGCGCGGTGAGCTGCTGAGCCGGGTCACCAACGACATCGACAACATCTCCACGAGCCTCCAACAGACCCTCAGTCAGCTGCTCACCTCGCTGCTGACAGTCGTCGGCGTGCTGGCCGTGATGTTCTGGATCTCGCCGGTGCTGGCGCTCGTGGCTCTGGTCGCGGTGCCGTTGTCGGTGCTCGTCACCCAGCGCATCGCCAAGCGCTCGCAGAAGCAGTTCATCGCACAGTGGACCCACACCGGTGAGCTGAACGGCCAGATCGAGGAGGCGTACACCGGTCACGAGCTGGTGAAGGTCTTCGGCCGGCAGCGTGAGGTGGAGGCCGCGTTCCACGCGAAGAACGAGGAGTTGTTCCGGGCCAGCTTCGGCGCGCAGTTCATCTCCGGGATCATCATGCCGTCGATGATGTTCATCGGAAACCTGAGCTACGTGGCGATCGCCGTGGTCGGCGGGCTACGGGTCGCCTCCGGCACGATGAGCCTCGGCGACGTGCAGGCGTTCATCCAGTACTCCCGCCAGTTCACCCAGCCACTCACCCAACTCGCCTCGATGGCCAACCTGCTCCAGTCCGGGGTGGCGTCGGCCGAGCGGGTCTTCGCGGTGCTCGACGCGGACGAGCAGACCCCAGACCCGGTCGAGCCGGCCCGGGTCACCGACCCGCACGGTCGGGTCGAGTTCGAGCACGTCTCGTTCCGCTACGAGCCGGACAAGCCACTGATCGACGACCTGTCGCTCGTCGCCGAGCCGGGGCACACAGTTGCCATCGTCGGCCCGACCGGCGCCGGCAAGACCACGCTCGTCAACCTCGTGATGCGGTTCTACGAGTTGGACGCCGGCCGGATCACCCTCGACGGGGTGGACATCACCACGATGCGCCGCGACGACCTGCGCGGCCGGATCGGCATGGTGCTCCAGGACACCTGGCTGTTCGGCGGCACCATCCGCGACAACATCGCCTACGGGCGGCCGGACGCCACCGAGGAGGAGATCCTCGCCGCGGCCCGGGCCACCTTCGTGGACCGGTTCGTGCGCAGCCTGCCCGACGGCTACGACACGGTCATCGACGAGGAGGGCAGCAACGTCAGCGCCGGCGAGAAGCAGCTCATCACCATCGCGCGGGCGTTCCTCGCCGAGCCGTCGCTGCTGATCCTCGACGAGGCCACCAGCTCGGTGGACACCCGCACCGAGGTGCTGCTGCAACGGGCGATGGCGGCGCTTCGCTCGGACCGGACCAGCTTCGTCATCGCGCACCGGCTCTCCACCATCCGCGACGCCGACCTGATCCTGATGATGGAGAACGGTCGGATCGTCGAGCAGGGCACCCACGAGCAGTTGCTCGCCGCCGAGGGCGCGTACCACCGGCTCTACCGCTCACAGTTCACCGGGGCGGTGGTCGACGAGGATCCGGCGGCCACCGCCCAACCGGCGGCGGTCTGACGTGTCAGTCCGGGGGGAGCAGTTCCGCCGCACGGGCCGCGACCTGCCGGCCGATCAGGGCGAGCGCGGCGTCGGCCGGCATCGGGGCCAGGGCACGGCCGCCGCGCAGGCGCAGCGCGAGGTGCCCGCCGGCCACCTCCCGGGCACCCAACACCCCGAGGTACGGGACGCGGCGGCGAGCCGCGTCCCGGACCCGGGCGCCGAGCGAGCCGGCGGCGTCGACCTCGACCCGCAGGCCGGCGTCGACAGCACGGCGAGCCAGCTCGGCCGCCGCCTCGGCCTGGGCGTCGTCGACCGGCAGCAACACCAGCTGTACGGGCGCGTACCAGGCCGGGAACGCGCCCTCGTGCACCTCGATGAGGTACGCGAACAGCCGCTCCATGCTGCCGACCAGACTGCGGTGCACCATGACCGGCCGACGCCGGCTGCCGTCCGAGTCGGTGTACGACAGGTCGAACCGTTCCGGCTTGTCGAAGTCCAGCTGGATGGTGGAGATGGTCGACTCCCGGCCGGCGGCGTCGACGATCTGGACATCGATCTTCGGACCGTAGAACGCCGCCTCCCCCGGTGCCTCGACGTACTCCACGCCGGCAAGCGCCTCCCGGAGCAACTCCTCGGCGCGAGCCCACTGGGCGTCGTCACCGACGTACTTCTCGCCCGGCCCGCGCAGCGACAGCCGGAACCCGGCCGGCCGGACACCGAGCGCGGCGTGCGCCTCCCGGATCAGCCCGAGAATCTCGACGACCTCCGCGCCGACCTGCTCGGGGGCGCAGAAGGTGTGCGCGTCGTTGAGCGAGATGGCGCGGACCCGGGACAGCCCGCCGAGCACGCCGGAGCGCTCCGAGCGGTACATCCCGCCCAGCTCCGCGATCCGCAACGGCAACTCCCGGTAGGAACGCCCCCGCGCCCGGAAGACCAACGCGTGGTGCGGGCAGAGCGCCGGCCGGAGCACGAACTCGTCGTCGGCGCTCAGCCGCATCGGCGGGAACATGTCGTCGGCGAAGTAGCCGAGATGGCCGGAGAGGTCGAAGAGTTCCCGTTTACCCAGCGGCGGCGAGTAGACGTGCTGGTGGCCGGAGCGGCGCTCCACCTCTCGGACGTACTCCTCGACGGCGTGCCGGGCGGCGGCGCCGGCCGGCAGCCAGATCGGCAGGCCGGCACCGGCCAGCGGGTCGGAGACGAAGAGGTCCAGCTCACGGCCGAGCCTACGGTGGTCGATCATGTCGGGCTCCTGGATCGGGTACGACCCGGAGGCGACCTGAGCTCCGAACGGCGCACTGCCCTCGGGGGCGGATCGCCCCGGGGCCTGGTCGACGGTGGTTACGTCAGAGCGGCGCGCCGGGGACACCCGGCGTCGTGGTCATCGCTACCGCGCTGCGCATACAGCGACCGTACTCCCGCGACGAGCGGGGACGCACCTGGATTTGCGGCGGAGGGGTGGGCCGCCGGCGCGGGACCCGCCGGCGGCCCTGGCGGCCGAATCGTCAGGAACGGGGGACCCGACGGGCATGGCCGCGCCGACAACGGTACGCCGACGAACGCCGTTCTGCCGCCCGCCCGTGGGCCGTGGGCCAGCCTCCGAACCCGTCACTCGACAGCGACCAGCCTCGTTGTAAGCGGGTGGCCCAGTCGTGTCGACGGTCACGACGGGCCGGGGCCGTCCACCGTGACGCCGGACACGACGTCAGGCTCAAGACACCCAATCGGCCGCATCCGGCGAGGTGGCAGGCGTGCCCGAACTACTGACTGACGTCGCGTCGCCGACGTGGGCGTATCTGGTGCTGCTCGCCCTGCTGATCGCGGACGCCTTCGTGCCGGTGATCCCCACCCAGATCGTCATGATCACCAGTGGTGCGCTCACCGTGTACGGCGGGCTCAGCCTGCCGATCACGATCGCCGTCGGCGCACTCGGCGTCTTCGCCGGCGATCTGGTCTGCTATCTGCTGGGGCGCAGCGCGCCGGACCGCCGGCCACCCCGGCACGCCGAACTGAGCCGCGCCCGGCGGATGGCCAGCCGAGTGACCCAGGGGCTGCGACAACCCGGGCCGCTCGTCATCCTGCTCTGCCGGTTCGTGCCCGGCGGCCGGATGGCCGCCTGCTTCTCGGCCGGGCGCAGCCGCTACCCGTACCGCCTGTTCGTGCTCTACGAGGCCATCGCCGCGCTGGGCTGGGCCACCTACGGCGCGCTGGTCGGGCACCTGGGCGGCACCGCACTGACCGAGTCGGCCTGGCGGCTGGCCATCATCGCCACCGCCGCGGCGGCCGGCTTCGCCGCAGCAGGGTGGGCGATGACGCTTGTGAGCGCCCGCCACGCCCGCGCCGCCGCCGCGGTCGCCGCGGTCGACGTCCCCATCGACTGAGTGTCGCCGGGCCTGCGGGTATAAGCTGCACTTATATTGACAGCATGTGGGACGTCAGACTTCACCCCGAGGTCGAGGGATGGTTCCTCGACCTTTGCAAGACGGACCCCGCCAGTGCCGACCTCGTCAGCGAAGCCATCGACCTCCTCGCCGAACACGGGCCGGCACTCGGGCGCCCCCTGGTTGACCGCCTCAAGGGCAGCGTCTTCCACCACATGAAGGAGTTGCGACCTGGGTCAGCCGGCTCCACGGAGGTCCGCATGATTTTCGCATTTGATCCAGTTCGAGAAGCTGTTTTCTTGGTCGCTGGCGACAAGTCAGGTCAGTGGCAGACTTGGTACAAGACCGCGGTCCCGTTGGCGGACGACCGGTTTCAGGAGCACCTCTCCAGGCTGAGGGAAACACAGAGATGACCGGTGGAGCCGACTGGCAGGACGTCAAGGCGAAGGCCCGCGAGCTCGATTCGTCCTGGGAGGACCCGGACCGGGTTTCCCGGCGGGCCGAGCACCGTGCACAGATGTTGGCGTCGGTGAGCGGGGCACAGCTGGCAGAGATCCGCAAGCACCTGGGTATGACACAGGTGCAGCTGGCCGATGCGGCAGGGCTGACGCAGGCCAGAATCAGCCAGATCGAGAACGGCGAGCACACCAGCCTGGAATCGCTCCGAGCCTACGTCACCGGCCTGGGCGGTCACCTCGACGTCGTCGCCCGCATCGGAAACATCCAGCTGAACGTCGCTTGACCCGACGAGCCTCTAGGGGTGGTCCCGGGGGGTTAATTCCGTGGGCGTCCCCGATTCGGCTGGGGTGTCCACGGCGACAGGCTGAGGCATGCCTGGAACCCGGAGTACCGGCCTGCTGGCCCTGGGCGGGATCGCCCTGGCGGCGCTGCTCACCGTGATCGGCCACCTCGAAGTCAACGACGACCTCAACCCGTGGGCGCTGACCATCAGCGACTTCGCGGTCTCCGACCGCGGCGGCGTCATCGACGTCGCCATGGTGGTGCTGGCGCTGTCCTCGGTGGCGCTGCTGTACGGGTTGCGCCACGTCGGGCCGCCCCGACCGCGCTCCGGCCGAACGGCCGAACTGCTGCTCGGCGCGTGGGTGGGTGGGCTGCTACTGGCCGCCGTGGTCCCGACGAACGAGCCGGGCACCGCCATGACCACCGCCGCCTACCTGCACCGGTACGCGTCGGTGGTCGCCTTCCTGGCGTTGCCGGTGGCCGGTTGGCTGCTCGCCCGCCGACCCGACCTGACGCCCGCTGCCCGGACGCTACGCGCCCTGGTCCTGCTGAGCCTGGCCCTGGCGGCGGCGATGATCTGGTCCGCCTACCCGGGCGACCGGATGCTCATCGGCCTGGCCGAACGCCTCCTGATCCTCGCCGAGGTGGCGGTCCTGGCAACGATCGCAACAACCCTGACCCGACCCCGACCTCGGCCTGCGCGCGTCGATCATGCGGTTGTGGTGCCTCACAAAAGGGGCGTGGCAGCCTAGAGCGGCCACCACAACTCCATGATCGACGAGGACGGCCGGCCCCGCGAGGGCCTCACTCCAACTCGTGCAGCATGAGCTGGCGGGCCGCCTCGGTGATCGAGCCGGAGAGGCTCGGGTAGATGGTGATGGTCTGGGCCAGCTCGTTGACGGTGAGGTTGTTCTCCACCGCCATGGTGATCGGCAGGATCAGCTCGCTGGCCTTCGGGGCGACCACCACACCACCGATCACCTGACCGCTGGCGGGCCGGCAGAACAGCTTCACGAAACCGTCGGAGAGGTCGTCCATCTTGGCCCGGGCGTTGCCCGACAGCGGCAGCATCACCTGCCGGGCCGGCACCTTGCCCGCGTCCACCTCGTCCTGCGAGACACCCACGGTGGCCAGCTCCGGATCAGTGAAGACGTTCGCCGCGACGGTACGCAGTCGCAGCGGGCGGACCGCCTCGCCGAGCGCGTGCCACATGGCGATCCGGCCCTGCATGGCGGCGACACTCGCCAGCAGCAGGACTCCGGTGCAGTCGCCGGCGGCGTAGATGCCCGGCACGTTGGTCCGGGAAGCCCGGTCGACTGTCACGTAGCCGCCCCGGCCCAGCTCCACCCCGTACTCGGCGAGGCCCAGGTTGGCCGTGTTCGGGATCGAACCGACGGTGATCAGCGCGTGCGAGCCGGTCACCCTACGGCCGTCGGAGAGTTCCACCTCGACACCGTCGGCGGTACGCCGGACCGCGTCGGCCCGGGAGTTGTTGAGGATCTCCATGCCCCGGTTGCGGAACACCCGCTCGATTGCGGACGCGGCGTCGGCGTCCTCGTGCGGCATCACCCGGTCCCGGCTGGAGACCAGGGTCACCTCGACCCCCATCGCCAGGTACGCGCTCGCGAACTCGGCGCCGGTCACGCCGGACCCGACCACGATCAGGTGCTCGGGCAGCTCCGGCAGGTCGTAAACCTGTCGCCAGGTCAGGATGCGCTCACCGTCAGGTACGGCGGTGGGCAGCTGGCGGGGTGTCGAGCCGGTGGCCACCAGCACGGTGGACGCGTCGATCGAGTATTCCTCCCCGCCGTCGGCGGGGGTGACGACGACCCGGTGGGTGTGCCCGAGGGAGTCCTCACCGAGCCGGGCGGTGCCGGCCACGAAGGTGACCCCCGCCTTCAGCAGCTTGGCGTGGATGTCCGCGGACTGCGCCAGGGCCAGCCGCTTGACCCGCTCGTGCACCGCCCGCGCGTCGACGGTGACCGCCTCCAGGCCGTCCGAGTGGACCCCGAACTCCTCGGTGTCGCGGTAGCCGGTGACCACCCCCGAGCTGGCGATGAAGGTCTTCGAGGG
The DNA here is from genome assembly GCF_053605225.1 of Micromonospora sp. NPDC003944. Classification (NCBI taxonomy): domain Bacteria; kingdom Bacillati; phylum Actinomycetota; class Actinomycetes; order Micromonosporales; family Micromonosporaceae; genus Micromonospora; species Micromonospora sp. NPDC003944. Next base: position 30,335 of record NZ_JBSGIV010000033.1, on the reverse strand, counting down.
CACGCAGTCGGAGAGTACGCAGGCACCGCCCGCGCCGTCCGCCTCCACCACTGTGACATCGGCGTCGAGCTGGGCGGCGACGAGTGCCGCCTCGTACCCGGCCGGCCCCCCGCCGATGATCACGATCCGGCTCACAGCGTTCGCCCTTCGTCCATGCTCACAGTGACTTTCTTCTCCCGAGCGCATTCGACACGCACTGTCGTATTCTCCCCCACCCGTCGGCCGGGCTATCGTCATCGCCGTGCGTCATCACGCCGCCTACGGCTCAAATCTCGATCCCGCCCGGATGCGCGCCTACTGTCCGCATTCGCCGATGGTGGGCACCGGCTGGCTGGAGGGCTGGCGGCTGACCTTCGCCGGGGCGGACGTGATCGGCTGGGAGGGTGCGGTGAGCACCCTCGTCGAGTCGCCCGGCGACCGGGTCTTCGTGGCGCTCTACGACATCCACCCGTACGACGCCGGCCAGCTCGACGAGATCGAGGGGGTGACCGCCGGCACGTACCGCAAGCTGCACGTGCGGGTCTCCACCCTCGACGGCGACGTGACCGCGTGGATCTACGTCTTCAACGGGTACGAGGGTGGCCTGCCCACCTCGTGGTACCTGTCGGAGATCGCGAACGCCGCCGAGAAGGCGGGCGCCCCGGACGACTACGTCACCGAGCTGCGGGCCCGCCCCACCGGCACCGCGTCGGCGTAGCAGCGCGTATCGCACCCCTCCAGTCTGCTACCGCTGTCGAGCGGAGCGACGGTCGGGCCGCATGAGGGTCGTCAATCACACACCGGCCGCCGGAACGACACGTTCGTACATGTCGGTCCACCGGGTCTCCCGCAGGCCGACCGATCGGTAGAGCGACAGCGGGGCGGTCGGGTTGGTGAGGTCGACGCCCAGGCCGACCGACCGCCGCCCCTTCTCGGCATAGCGGGCGAAGGCGCGGCGCAGCAACGCCGCCCCCACACCCCGGCGACGGTACGCGGACCGCACCGACAGACTCTTCACCCAGCCCGACTGCTGGTCGAGCGCCTGGTCCGAGGACTGCAACGCGCCGACCGGCACCCCGTCGACCTCGGCGACGAACCACTCGTCCCAGGCGGTCAGGTCACCGATCCGGGCCCGCCACCGCTCGTACGACAGCGGTTCGTGGTCCGGGGTGTTGCCGAAGGCGGCCTCGTAGATCCGGTGGAACTCCACCAGATCGGTCTCGTCGTCCGGGCGGACCGGACGGACCGTCACGGCCGATGGCGCGGCCGGCTCGTCGGGCAGGTCGTCCAACGGCCGGCTCATCCGGACGTACCGCTTGACGAGGGAGAACCCGAGCGTGCGCAAGGAGTGTTCCCAGTCACGTTCCGGGGCGAAGACCGCGCAACGGACGGTGAGCGACGGCAGCCCGCGCTCGGCGGCGCGCTCGGCGACCCGGTCCAGTTGGCGGACCAGCAGCGGCGCCCGGACGGTGGCGGCCCGTACCGGGTCGACGTAGACCTCCACGAACTCCCGGCCCACCCCGGTCGGGTTGTCCACCGTCGCCCAGCCGACCACCGTGTCGTCCGGGTCGATCGCCAGCCAGGAGTCCCGGGTCGGGTCGAAGTGCGGGGCGGTCAGCGACGCGGCGACATCCTCGGCGTCGAAGTCCGGATGGCCGATCGCGAAGGTGTCGGCGGCGTGCACCACCGCGAGGATCGCCGGCACGTCGTCGAGGGTGGGCCGGCGCGTTGTCCAACCAGCGGGAAGGGTCACGGCAGAAGATCCTGGCAGCCGCTCGGCCCCGGCGCCGCCCATTTTCGGGCCGATGGAGAGGGTCAGACCAGGCCGGCCCGGATGCGGTGCAGCAACTCCACCAACTCCGCGCCGTCGGCCGGGCCGAGGGCCGTGAACGCCGGCGCGGCCAGCCGGTTGGTCACCGCCTCCGCCCACAGTCGGCGTCGCACCAGCGGCCCGATCGGCGGGTACGGCGGCGGCCAGCCACAGGCCACCGCGCCGGCCTCGCCCTCCGGCCCGGCCAGCACGGCCTCCAGCGGGCTCATCCCGGCGGCGCGTACCGCCAGGAGGTAGGCGCCGGTGAAGTGTTCCCGGAGCAGCCGCAGCCCGGCGGCGCTGCGGGCCCCCGCGGAGAGATCAGGCAGGGGCATGGCCCGCCACGCGGCGAAGAGCGGCATCCCGCTGGCTTCGGCCGCCACCACGGCCCGCTCGACGAGCGCCGACAGGCGCTCGGTGTCGGGTAGGGGGCCGAGCTGCTGCGCCCCCCATCGGCAACACTCGGCGAGGCTCGCCGCGGCCACCTCGAACGGCGGGACGACCCGGGCCGCGGCGTCCCAACCGTCGGCGACCGCGTCCGGGGCGATGAAACCGAGGGCGGCGGCGGCCGTCTCGGCCCGCACGTCGCCGAGGGCTCCGGCCCGGCCACTGATGTAGAAGGCCCAGCCGGAGATGCCGAGCAGTCGGGCTCGGCGCATCGTGGTCGGGTCCCGGCTGAAGGCGTCGCCCAGGTCGAGCACGACGGGCTTGCTTGCGGCGGCGACCTGCTCCGGAGTCACCGCGCTGCGCCGCTCGGGTGAGCCGGCCCGTCGAGCACGACCACGAGCCGGCCCGGCGCCACTCGCCGTGTACGGTCCGCACACTCGTCGTCGTCCATCGATGGTCAGTCTGCCGCGCCACCGCCCGCGTCCGCATCCCCCTCTTCGGCCGCCAGTGCCTCGACCGCCGCCTCGACCTCGCCGGCACGCCGCCGGGCCACGGTGACCGCCCGCTCGGCGGCACGCCGAGCCAGCTTGGCCCGGCTGAGATCCTGCTCGGCGACCGCGCGCCGCCGCTCCAGGTCGGCCAGCTCGGCCTCGAGACCATCGAGTACGGCCGCGCCGTCGCGCTCCTGCCCGGTCGCCTCGGTCAGCTCGGCCTCGGCCCGCTCCTGGTCGGCCTGGGCCTTCGCCAGCTCCCGGTCCAGGGCGCGACGCCGCCGGGCCCGCTCGGCTCGGGCCGCCCGCTGCGCGGCCCGTTCGGCCTGCTCGGCGCGTTCGGCGGCCCGTTCCTCGGCGCGGTCGGTCGCCCGGCCCGTGCGGGGTGCCGCCTCGGGACGGCCCCGCTGCGCGCCCGGTCGACGGGCCGGGCGTTCCTCCTCCTGCTCCTCGTCGTCGCCGGTGACCAACCGCAGTTGCGGCCTGGGCACCTCACCGAAGCCGGCGTAGCTGGCCGCCCGCAGCAGGCGGCCCGCCCGCACCTGCTCGGCCACCTCGACGTCGGAGAACGCCGCGTTGAACGTCGCCTCCACCTCGGCCAGGGGCAGCCGGCTCGCCGGTGGCGCGTCCGGCTCGGCCGCGGCGAGCTTGCGGACCTCGGCGACCAGGGCACCCACCACCGCCCGGCGCTGCGCGGACAGCTCCCGCAGTCGGGGCCCGCGCAGCTCCCGCTGGGCGGTGCGCAGGGCGTCGGCGAGCTGCACCAGATCGGCGACCAACTCCGGACGGCGGATGGCGAGCAGGTTCACCAACCAGGCGGCCACCGTCGGGCGACGCAACCGGGCCAGTTGTCGGGCGGTGGTCGGGTCGCCGGCCCGGCGGGCTTCGGCCACGGCGGCGTCCCGGGCGGCCACGAACCGGTCTGGTGGGGTGCGGTAGAGCTGCTGCACCAGCTCCGCGGAGAGGCCGGGCATCGGGTCAGACGTCCACCCGGCTACCGGGCTCCAGTCGCTGGTACTCGGTGCGCGACAGCGCGGTGTACTGCCGGTCGAGCACGCCCAACCCGTTGTCGTTGAGCAACGCGTCGTGCAGGGCGTACGCGCGCCGCGGTGCGACCGCGCGGATGAAGTCGACCACCTCGGAGAACTTCGACCAGGGGGCGTGGACCGGCGCGAAGAGCGTGTCGACGGGTGTCTCGTCCGGCACCACCAGGGAGTCGCCGGGGTGGTAGACCACGTCGTTGATGAGGTAACCGAGGTTGTCGACGACCGGGATGTCGGGGTGGATCACGGCGTGCCGCCCCCCGTACGCGCGCACGGCCACCCCGGCTGCGGTGAACGACTCGCCGACGTCGACCGGGCGCAGCACGTCGGCCGCGTCGCCCAGGGTCCCGGCGAGCGAGGCCGGCCCGTGGATCGGGAACGGCTGCCGGTCGAGCTGGAGGCGTACCGCTGCCAGGTCGAGGTGGTCGGGGTGTTCGTGGGTGACCAGCACCGCGTCCGCACCGTCCAGCGCCGCCGCGGTGTCGCTGAACACCCCGGGGTCGACAACGAGCACTCCCCCGTCGTGTTCCACCCGGAGGCAGGAGTGGGCGTACTTGGTGAGCCGCATCGTGACTCCTCGATTATCGAATCGTGACGTCCTCAGCGCAGTCTGCCGGAACCAGCCGGTGTGCGCGTCGCGTCCGAGCTATCGCCACACCGGTTGACGACGATGGGAGCGGGGATGGACGGACAGGTGGGACGACGGCGCGGCGCGCTGCTGGCGGCGACGACACTTGCGGCGGCGCTGGCGCTGACCGGATGCGGTGCCGGCGACAGCGGGGCGAAGGACACCGCCGGCTCGGCAGCCGAGGCGCCGCCGGCCAACGGCGGTGCGGGCCGGGACGCCGCCGCGAACGCACCGGAGGGGGCCGGCGCCGGCGCGCCGGACCTGCGGGTCGACCAGCGGGCGATCATCTACACCGGAACGATGCGGGTGCAGGTGGACGATGTGGACTCGGCCGCCCGTGAGGCCGCCGCCGTGGCCACCCGGGCCGGTGGCTTCGTCGGTGGGGACCAGCGGCACAGTGCCGACGACGACGCGGTGGCGGAGTTGGAGCTGCGAGTTCCGGCGGCGGAGTTCGCCGGCGTGGTGGAGGCGATCACGAAGCTCGGCCGGCAGCAGAGCCGCGAGATCAACACTCAGGACGTCACCGAGGAGACCGTCGACCTGGAGGCCCGGATCACCAGTCAGCGGGCCCGGGTGGAGAGCGCCCGCAGGTTGCTGGCCCGCGCCACCTCGATCACCGACCTGGTGTCGCTGGAGAACGAGTTGGGTCGCCGGGAGGCCGACCTGGCGTCGCTGGAGGCCAAGAAGCGACGCCTGGCCGACCTCACCGCCCTCTCCACGATCACCGTGTCGCTTGCCGGGCCGACCGCGAAGGCCACCGAGGAGAAGGCCGAGACCGGCTTCCTGGTCGGGCTCAGGGGCGGCTGGAAGGCGTTCGTCGTCTCGATGACCGTGCTGCTCACGGTGTTCGGCGCGTTGCTGCCGTGGCTGGTGGCGTTCGGCGTACCGGTGGCGGTGTTGCTTGTGGTGCTGCGCCGCAGGCGCAAGGCCCCGGCTCTGGTCGCGCCGGTCAGCGCGCCGCCGCCAGTGCCCGCAACGCGGTCTGCACCATGACCCGGACGCCGGCCGGGATGGCCCGCTCGTCCACGTCGAAGCTCGCCCGGTGCAGGTCGACGTTGGGCCCGGAGCGACCGACGCCGAGCCGGGCGAGGGCGCCGGGGACGTACTCGAGGTACCAGGAGAAGTCCTCGCCGCCCATGCTCTGCGGTGTCTCGGCGACCCCGTCCGGGCCGAGCGCGGCGGTGGTGGCGGCGGTCAGCACCTGGATGGCGCGGGCGTCGTTGCACACCGGCGGCCGACCGCGCAGGTACTCCAGGTCGACGGTCGCGCCGGTCGGTGCGATCACGTCCCGCACCACCTGAGCGACGATCTTCGGAGCCTGCTCCCAGGTGTCACGGTCCATCACCCGGAGGGTGCCGGAGGCGCTCGCCTCGGACGGGATGACGTTGTAGCGGGTGCCGGCCGACGCGTGGCCGAAGACCAGCAGCAGGCCGCTGTTGGCCGGCACCCGGCGGCTGACCAGGGCGGGCACCTCGGTGATCAGCCGACCGAGCGCGTCGACCATGTCGACGGTCAGGTGCGGGCGGGCGGTGTGCCCGCCCGGGCCGGAGAGTCGGACGGTCACGTTGTCGGCGGCCGCGGTGATCGGGCCGACCCGCAGGCCGACCTGGCCCACCGGGAGGTTCGGGTCGCAGTGCAGCGCGAAGATCTGCACCACGTCGTCCAGGCCACCGGCCTCGATGACCTCCAGCGAACCGCAGGGCAGGATCTCCTCGGCCGGCTGGAAGATCAGCCGGACCCGGCCGTCCAGCTCGCCGAGGTCGGCGAGCTGGGCCAGCAGCATGCCGACGCCGAGCAGGATCGAGGTGTGCACGTCGTGCCCGCAGGCGTGGCAGACGCCCTCCACGGTCGACCGGTACGGGACGTCCTTGGGGTCGTCGAGCGGCAGCGCGTCGATGTCGGCGCGCAACGCCACGACCGGGCCGTCCGGCCTGCCGTTGACGTCGCAGATCACGCCGTTGCCCTTGGGTAGCAGACGCGGGTTCAGCCCGGCCAGCGACAGCTCACGGGCGATCAGCGCGGCCGTCTCGAACTCGGTGCCGGAGAGTTCGGGGTGCGAGTGGAGGTGACGGCGCGTAGCGATGAGCCCCGGTACCCGGAGCGCGAGGAGGTGGTCCAGCTCACGGGGCAGGGGCTGGGATCCGGGTGGCGTCTCCGGCCAGGACGACGCCAGCTGGCCACCAGTGGGCAGCGTCAACGCACTCGTCACGTCGAATTCTCGATCACTAGGAATGGATGGATCATCGGGGACAGCAGACAGCCTAGACCTCCGACGGTGACGCTGCGCAACCTCGTTACGGTAGTGATCAGACCGCGCAGAGTCACGTATGCCCTGCTGAGGGCGCTCGTCAAGGCGGGGGACAGCAGGTAGATCACGGTCGAACGCCGTCATCAGCCCCTCACCTCCTACAACGCGTAACCGATCACGGCTGTTGCGAATCCCGGCACCAGTCGGAGACTCGTTGCCAAATTGTCGCATTAGTCGGGGTGATGAACTGACACTCCGACAATTAGCCGACCACACTCCGCAACGAGCCGGATAAGGACGCTCACACGCACCCACACGGCGCGGGCGCACACGGTGTGCGTCCCGGCCTCGACCGACCGGGTACCCGCTCGACCCGTCGGACACACCGCAGACCCGAGGCGCAGCCGCGACCGCCGGCTCAGAAGCGGTCGGTGGGCCGGTACACCCCCCACACCTCGCGCAGCGTCCCGCAGACCTCACCGACGGTCGCCCGGGCCCGCAGCGCCTCCTTCATCGGGTACAGCACGTTGTCCGCGCCCTCGGCGGCGGTGCGGAGATCGGCGAGCGCCCGCGCCACCGCGTCGGCGTCCCGCTCGGAACGCAGCCGGGCCAGCCGGTCGGCCTGGGCCGCCTCGATCGACGGGTCGACCCGCAGTGGCTCGTACGGCTCCTCCTCGTCCACGGTGAACCGGTTGAGCCCGACCACCACCCGCTCCCCCGAGTCGATCTCCTGGGCGATCCGGTACGCGGACTGCTCGATCTCCCGCTTCTGGAACCCGGCCTCGATCGCGTCCACCGCCGAACCGTGGTCGGTCACCCGCTCCATCAACTCGACGGCGGCGGCCTCGATCTCGGCGGTCATCGCCTCCACCACGTACGAGCCGGCGAACGGGTCGACGGTGGCGGTCAGGTCCGTCTCGTAGGCCAGCACCTGCTGGGTACGCAGTGCGAGCCGGGCCGCCTTCTCGGTGGGCAGCGCGATCGCCTCGTCGAAGCTGTTGGTGTGCAGCGACTGGGTGCCGCCGAGCACCGCGCCCAGCCCCTGCACCGCCACCCGGACCAGGTTCACCTCCGGCTGCTGGGCGGTGAGCTGCACGCCTGCGGTCTGGGTGTGGAACCGCAGCATCATCGACTTCGGATCCTTGGCGCCGAAGTCGTCCCGCATCAGCCGGGCCCAGATCCGCCGGGCGGCGCGGAACTTCGCCACCTCCTCCAGCAGCGTGGTGCGGGCCACGAAGAAGAACGACAGCCGGGGCGCGAAGTCGTCGACGGCCAGCCCGGCGGCCAACGCCGCGCGTACGTACTCCACGCCGTTGGCGAGGGTGAACGCGATCTCCTGCGCGGGCGTCGCGCCGGCCTCCGCCATGTGGTAGCCGGAGATGGAGATGGTGTTCCACTTCGGCACCTCCTTGCGGCAGTACGCGAAGGTGTCGGCCACCAGGCGCAGCGACGGCTTCGGCGGGAAGATGTACGTCCCCCGGGCGATGTACTCCTTGAGGATGTCGTTCTGGATGGTGCCGTTGAGCGCCGTGCCCGGCACGCCGTTCTCCTCGGCGACGAGCTGGTAGAGCAGCAGCAGCACCGAACCGGGCGCGTTGATGGTCATCGAGGTGGACACCTTGTCCAGTGGGATGTCGGCGAAGAGCAGCCGCATGTCCTCGATGGAGTCGATCGCGACGCCCACCTTGCCGACCTCGCCGTGCGCGATCGCGTCGTCGGAGTCGTAGCCCATCTGGGTCGGCAGGTCGAACGCGACCGAGAGGCCCATCGTGCCGGCTCGCAGGAGCTGGTGGTACCGCGCGTTGGACTCGGTGGCGGTGCCGAAGCCGGCGTACTGGCGCATGGTCCACGGGCGGGAGGTGTACATGGTGGGGTAGACACCCCGGGTGTACGGGAACTCGCCGGGGTTGCCGAGCCGGGAGTCCAGGTCTTCCGGAAGGTCGGCTTCCGTGTAGACACCGTTGATCTCGAAACCGGACTCGCTTGACCGCCGTTGGTTCATCCCCGGATGGTAGGCCGCCGCAGCCATGTCGGCGGGTGAGGGATACCGCACAGCGCGTCTCGACCGGTCGACAACAGGTGAACGACAGGGCACGTTCCGTCGACTTCGACAAACGTCCGTCGCGTCGGCTTTCGCATCGGGCGTCGGAACCAGCAAGATAGGGGGGTTGTGTCCCAGCCCCCCTCGATTTCCCCCGGTGGCTTTTCTGTGACTCAGATCCCGACGTGGAGCGGCGGACCAGTCAGTCCCGCCAACGGCCGAGCGGCGCCCGGCACCACCATTGGTGGCCGATACTCGCTGCGGTCGTCGGTGGGTAACGGCGGCATGGGCACGGTGTGGCGCGCCACAGACACGCTGCTCCGCCGTGACGTGGCGGTGAAGGAGGTCGTCCTGCCTCCGGGGCTGGCCCCCAGCGACCGCGACGCGATGTACGAGCGCACCCTGCGCGAGGCCCGCGCCGCCGCCGCCATCCAGCACCCGGCCGTGGTGCAGGTGTACGACGTGGTCACCGAGGCCGGGCGGCCGTGGATCGTGATGGAGCTGCTGGACGCCCGCAGCCTCGCCGACATGGTCATCGAGGACGGCCCGGTCGCGCCCCGCGCCGTCGCCAAGATCGGCATCGCGCTGCTCGGCGCGTTGGAGGTCGCGCACGCGATCGGCGTACTGCACCGTGACGTCAAGCCCGCAAACGTGCTGATCTGCACCGACGGCCGCTGCGTGCTCACCGACTTCGGGGTCGCCCGGATGCCGACCGACGTGCAGCTCACCACCCCCGGCATGGTGCTCGGCTCGCCGCACTTCATCTCGCCCGAGCGGGCCATGGGCCAGGAGTTCGGCCCGCCAAGCGACCTCTTCTCGCTTGGTGTGACGCTCTACACCGCCGTCGAGGGGCGGCCCCCGTTCGACAAGGGCGACCCGATCGAGACCATGCACGCCGTGGTGGAGGACCCGCCCGCCCCGCCGCAGCGCAGCGGCCCGCTGACCCGGGTGCTGATGGGCCTGCTGGAGAAGGACCCGGCCCGCCGGCTCGACGTGCACACCTCCCGGGCGATGCTTCGCGAGCTGCTCGCCGGCCCGCTGGGCAGCACGGCGACGGCGGTGCACTCGGTCACCGACCCGTACGCCGTGGTGCCGGTGCAGCAGCGACCCGTACCCGTCCTCCCGCCGGCCCAGCCGGAGCCGAAGCCGGACAGCCAGATCGGCGGCAAGGCGATGCTGGCCCCGGGCGAGTCCCTGACCGACCGGCTGGCCGCGCTGCGCCGGGGCGAGCGCCCCAAGGCAACTCCCGCGGCCGCCACCACCGGCGCTCTCGACGAGACCAGCGCCGACGCGTTGGCCGGCCCGCTGCACACGCCGACCGGCGCGATGCCGGCCCCCGGTCGACAGGTGGCCGGGCGCACCTACGGCGGCACCGCGGACGCCACCCAGCGGGTGGACGCCGGCGGGCACCCCGACGCCACCCAGCGGGTCAGCTACGGCAACGCGGCCGACGCCACCCAGCAGGTCGGGTACGGCGGCGCACCGGAGGCCACCCAGCGCATCGGCGGCACCTACGGCGGCGGCAACCAGTGGTCGGTGCCGGGCACCGGCCAACCCTGGGCCACCGCGCCCGCCGCTTCGGGCGGCAGCGCTCTGGACAAGGTCCGGGCCACGGGTGGCCAGCTCGTCACCACGGTCAAGGGCTGGCCGCGCAAGGTGCAGCTCGCCGCGGCCGGCGGTCTGGTCGTCGTCCTGGTGCTCACCGTGGTGGCGCTCTCCGGCGGCGGCGACGCACCACCGAGCGCCCCGGCGGCACAGCCCACCACCGCCGCCCCGGCGGCCCCCACGGTCGAGATGCAGGAGCACACGGCCCGCGGGATCCAGGTGATGGTGCCGAAGGGCTGGAAGAAGGCCACCGGCGGCTCGTACACCGACTACATCGACCCGGCGGACAGCGGCCGTAAGGTCCGCATCATCACCGAGAAGTGGTCCAGCAGCTCCGCCCGGTGGGCAGAGACGGCCGAGAACGGCCTGAAGACCCGGAGCACGTCCTGCGTGAAGCCGTACGCCCAGGTCAACGCCGTGGAGACCGAGCTGGCCAGCAAGCCCGCCGCCGAATTCGAGTACACCTGCGGCGAGGGCGACTCGATGCGGCACGGCGTGTGGCGGGGGGTGGCGCAGGGCGGCAAGGCGTACTCGTTCTACCTGACCGCCACCGATGCCAAGTTCGCGGAGAGCAAGCCGATCTTCGACGAGATGGCGCGGACGTTCCAGCTCACCGGGGACGGCTGAGCCGGAGGGAACCCGCAGGGGTGATCCGCCGCCGTGCTATCAAGGGGCATGGCGGCGGACACCACTGACATCGACGACATTCGCGAGCAAGCCCGGCGCTGGTTGGCCGACGACCCGGACCCGGCCAGTCGGGACGAGCTGACGGCGGTGCTCGACGCGCTGCCCGCGAGCGCCCCGGAGCTGGCTGACCGGTTCGCCGGCCCGTTGACCTTCGGCACGGCGGGCCTACGCGGCCCGCTGCGCGCCGGCCCGAACGGCATGAACCTCGCCGTGGTCACACAGGCCGCTGCCGGCCTGGTCACCTGGCTCGCGGCCCAGGGTGGCAGCGGTCCGCTGGTGATCGGGTACGACGCCAGGCACGGCTCCCGGCAGTTCGCCGAGCGCACCGCCCAGGTGGCGACCGGCGCTGGCCGACCTGCGGTGCTGCTGCCGCGCCCGCTGCCCACCCCGGTGCTGGCGTACGCCGTGCGGCACCTCGGCGGCGTGGCCGGGGTGATGGTCACGGCCAGCCACAACCCGCCGCAGGACAACGGCTACAAGGTCTACCTCGGCGCGGAGTTGGGCGGCGAGTTGGGCGTCGGCGCGCAGATCGTGCCCCCCGCCGACGCCGGCATCGAGGCCGCAATCCGATCAGTAGGACCGCTGACCCAGGTGCCGTTGGGTGAGCCCGGTCAGGTTCTCGGCGACGACCTGGTCGCCTCGTACGTCGAACGGGCCACCGCGGTCATCGACCCGGACGGGCCACGGGACCTGACGGTGGCGTACACCCCGCTGCACGGCGTGGGCGCGGCGGTGCTCACCGCCGCCTTCGCCCGCGCGGGTTTCCCGACCCCTGGCGTGGTGCCCGACCAGGCCGAACCGGACCCGGCGTTCCCCACCGTGTCGTTCCCCAACCCGGAGGAGCCGGGCGCGGTGGACCGGCTGATCGGCCTGGCCGACTCCACCGGCGCGGATCTCGCCATCGCCAACGACCCGGACGCCGACCGTTGCGCGGTGGTCGTCCGTGCGGGCGCGCCAGCGAGCGCGAGGAGTGAGCTTGCGAGCCCCGCAGTCGGGAGCGAAGAACGGCACGGCTGGCGGATGCTGCGCGGCGACGAGGTGGGCGTCCTCCTCGCCGACCACCTGATGCGTCGGGGGGTGACCGGGCTCTACGCCACCACGATCGTGTCGTCGTCCCTGCTGCGGGCGATGTGTGCGGCCCGGGGCCTGCCCTACGACGAGACGCTCACCGGCTTCAAGTGGATCGTGCGGGCCGGTGGCGGCAGCGCGCCGCTGGTCTTCGGCTACGAGGAGGCGCTCGGCTACTGCGTCGCCCCGGAGCACGTGCGGGACAAGGACGGCATCACCGCCGCGCTGACCGTGGCTGAGCTGGCCGCCGGCCTGAAGGCGCAGGGCCGGACGCTCACCGACCGGCTGGACGAGTTGGCCGCCGAGTTCGGCGTGCACCACACCGACCAGCTCTCCGTCCGCGTGGACGACCTGCGGATCATCGCCGACGCGATGGCCCGGATCCGGGCGGACACCCCTGCCACCCTGCTCGGACACCCGGTGGACAGCGTCCGGGACCTGCTACCCGAGTCGGACGTGGTGATCCTGCGTACCGGGGTGGCCAGGGTGGTGATCCGCCCCTCCGGCACGGAGCCGAAGCTCAAGGCGTACCTCGAGGTGGTGGAGCCGGTCACGGACGGCGACGTCCCGGCGGCCCGCAGCCGGGCGGCGCAGGCAGTTGCCGGGCTGCGGGCGGAGGTCGGAGCCGCCCTCGGTATCTGAGCCCCGGAGGACCCACCCACCCGGCACATCCGGGCCGTGGTGGCCCGCCGGTCAGGCGCGCTTGCCGAGAGCCTGGTCGACGGCCTTGGCCAGGGCGGCGACGACCAGGCCGACCGACGGGCGGACCACCGAGTCGTCGGTGCTCACCTCGCCGGAGAACCCGGCGCCGGTGGCGATCTCGGTCAACCGGCGACGGGCGTCGGCGGCGGCCGCACCGCTCACCCCGAGCGCGGACTCCATCCGGAGCACCACGACCAGGGTGGCCAGCGCGGCGGTCCGCTCGTCCGGGGCCGCCGCGCCGGTCAGCGCCTCGGCCAGCCGCTGCCGGGTCTCCGCCTCGACGGAGGAGTCCACGACCGGGTAACGGTGCACGTGGATGAAGCCCAGCTCGGTCTCGTCGACGTCCCGCACGACGCCCTGTCGGCACAGGTCGGCAAGGATCCGATCGCGCAGACCGTGCCGCAGACGCTGCACCCAGGACGCCGGGGTGTGCGGGGTGTCGGCGGCGATCCGGCTGAGGACGTCGTCGCTGAACGGCTCGCCGGTCGGCGTCGGGTCGATCACCGTCAGGGACCCGTCGGCGTACGCGACCCGGCCAGCCAGGGCCAGCTCGACCAGCACCGCCGCGGCCATGCCCAGGTCCAGGCTGATCCGCGGCATGGTCGCCTTGCCGGTCGTGTCGTCGTAGGCGAGAAGCAGCAACTCCTCGGCGAGCGCAACACCAGTCATGGCCGAAGACGGTAGCGGGTCCGAGCACCAGCGCGCGCGGACCCGCCAGAGGTCTCAGAAGCGGGGCATTCCACCGAACTGGCGGTCGCCGGCGTCACCCAGCCCGGGGACGATGAACATGCGGTCGTTGAGCCCCTCGTCGATCGAGGCCGTGACCAGTCGCAGCGGCAGGCCGGAGCGCTCCAGCCGCTCGATGCCGACCGGGGCGGCGAGCACGCAGAGCACGGTGATGTCGGTGCAACCGCGCTCGGCCAGCAGCTGGCAGCAGTGCTCAAGGGAACCGCCGGTGGCCAACATCGGGTCGAGCACCAGCACCGGCAGCCCGGCCAGGTCGCGCGGCAGCGACTCCATGTACGCGCGGGGCTCGTAGGTCGCCTCGTCGCGGGCCAGACCCACGAAACCCATCGAGGACTCGGGCAGCAGGCCCAGCGCGGCGTCCGCCATCCCCAACCCGGCGCGCAGCACCGGGACCAGCAGCGGCGGGTTCGCCAGCCGGGTGCCCTCGGTGCCGGTGACCGGCGTCTGCACCGGGTACCGCTCGACGGGGAAGGAGCGCGCCGCCTCGTACACCAGCATGGTGGTCAGTTCGTGCAGCGCCGCCCGGAACGTCGAGGAATCGGTGCGCGCGTCCCGCATGGCGGTCAACCTGGACTGGGCCAGCGGGTGGTCAATGACGTGTACGTCCACGATCGCTCAACCTACCTGTCTGTGACGCGCGGCGGTGCCGGTGCGGTCGGACCAGGGACGCCGCTCACGTCGACGCGTCACCACGCCCTCGTGAGCAAGATCACTCGGCGGTCCGGTGCGTAGACTTCTCGGCATGACGGCGACAACGACGTCGGCCCGGTCGGACCTCTCCGAGCTGGGACGATCCGAGACCGCTCTGCGGACCTTCCTGCACGGCCTGCCCGGCGTGGACCAGGTCGGCGCGGAGCAGCGGGCGGCACAACTCGGCACCCGCTCCATCAAGACCACCGCCAAGGCCCAGGCGATCGACCTGGCGATCCGGATGGTCGACCTGACCACGCTGGAGGGGGCCGACACCCCGGGCAAGGTGCGCGCGCTCGCCGCGAAGGCGCTGCGCCCGGACCCGGCCGACCCGTCCTGCCCGCACGTCGGCGCGGTCTGCGTCTACCCGGCTATGGTCCCGTACGTGGCCGAGGTGCTGCGCGGGTCCGCTGCCGGGTCCGGGCGGCCATCCGGCGGGCCTGGACATGCGGGCGGCGCCGCGCCGGCCGGACTTGGCATTGTGCACCTGGCCAGCGTGGCGACCGCGTTCCCGTCGGGCCAGGCGCCGTTGGAGATCAAGCTGGCCGACACCCGCGCCGCCGTCGCGGCCGGTGCCGACGAGATCGACATGGTGATCAACCGGGGCGCCTTCCTGGCCGGGCGGTACAAGGAGGTCTACGACGAGATCGTGGCCACCAAGGAAGCCTGCGGGGACGCCCACCTCAAGGTCATCCTGGAGACCGGCGAGTTGGCCACCTACGACAACGTACGGCGGGCCTCCTGGCTGGCCATGCTGGCCGGCGGCGACTTCATCAAGACCTCCACCGGCAAGGTCCCGGTCGCGGCGACGATGCCGGTGACCCTGGTGATGCTCGAAGCGGTCCGCGACTTCCGCGAGGCGACCGGGCGGCAGGTGGGCGTGAAGCCCGCCGGTGGCATCAAGACCACCAAGGACGCGATCAAGTACCTGGTCATGGTCAACGAGACCGTCGGCCCGGACTGGCTCGACCCGGACTGGTTCCGCTTCGGCGCGTCCAGCCTGCTCAACGACCTGCTGATGCAGCGCACCAAGCTGACGACCGGCACCTACTCCGGTCCCGACTACTTCACCCTGGACTGATAGCCGATGTTCGAATACGCCCCCGCCCCCGAGTCCCGCTCGGTGGTGGACCTCAAACCCTCGTACGGGCTGTTCATCGACGGTGAGTTCGTCGACCCGACCGACGGTGGCAGCTTCAAGTCGATCAACCCCGCCTCCGAGGAGGTGCTGGCCGAGGTCGCCGAGGCCGGCGCTCAGGACGTGGAGCGCGCGGTGCGTGCCGCCCGCAAGGCGTACGACAAGGTCTGGGGTCCGATGCCCGGCCGCGACCGGGCGAAGTACCTGTACCGGATCGCCCGCCTCGTCCAGGAGCGCTCCCGCGAGCTGGCCGTTCTGGAGTCCCTGGACAACGGCAAGCCGATCCGGGAGTCCCGCGACGTCGACCTGCCGCTTGTCGCCGCGCACTTCTTCTACTACGCGGGCTGGGCCGACAAGCTCGGTCACGCCGGTTTCGGCCCGAACCCGCAGCCGATCGGTGTGGCCGCGCAGGTCATCCCGTGGAACTTCCCGCTGCTCATGCTGGCCTGGAAGATCGCCCCGGCGCTCGCCGCGGGCAACACGGTGGTGCTGAAGCCCGCCGAGACCACACCGCTGACCGCGCTGCTCTTCGCCGAGATCTGCCAGCAGGCCGACCTGCCGGCCGGTGTGGTCAACATCCTCACCGGGGCCGGTGACACCGGCCGCGCCCTGGTCGAGCACTCCGGCGTGGACAAGGTCGCCTTCACCGGGTCCACCGAGGTCGGCCGGGCCATCGCCCGGTCCGTCGCCGGCACCCGCAAGAAGCTCACCCTGGAGCTGGGCGGCAAGGCCGCGAACATCGTCTTCGACGACGCGCCCGTCGACCAGGCCGTCGAGGGCATCGTCAACGGCATCTTCTTCAACCAGGGGCACGTCTGCTGCGCCGGCTCCCGCCTGCTGGTCCAGGAGAACGTGGCCGACCGGGTGCTGGAGTCGCTGAAGCGGCGGATGGCCCAGCTCCGCGTCGGTGACCCGCTGGACAAGAACACCGACGTCGGGGCGATCAACTCCGCAGCCCAGTTGGAGCGGATCCGCGAGCTGTCCGACGCCGGCTCCGCCGAGGGCGCCGAGCGCTGGTCGCCGCCGTGCGAACTGCCCGACCGCGGCTTCTGGTTCGCGCCGACCATCTTCACCGGCGTCACCCAGGCACACCGCATCGCCCGCGAGGAGATCTTCGGGCCGGTGCTGTCGGTGCTCACCTTCCGCACCCCGGCCGAGGCCGTGGAGAAGGCCAACAACACGCCGTACGGGCTGTCGGCGGGCATCTGGACCGACAAGGGGTCCCGGATCCTGTGGATGGCCGACCGGCTGCGCGCCGGTGTGGTCTGGGCCAACACGTTCAACAAGTTCGACCCCACCTCGCCGTTCGGCGGATACAAGGAGTCGGGCTACGGTCGCGAGGGCGGCCGGCACGGGCTGGAGGGTTACCTCAATGTCTGAGCGGGTCGCGGTACGCAAGACGTACAAGCTCTTCATCGGCGGGAAGTTCCCGCGCAGCGAGTCGGGACGGTCGTATCTCGTGCAGTCCTCGAATGTGTCACTGGCCTCCCGCAAGGACGCCCGGGACGCGGTGGTCGCCGCCCGCGCCGCCGTGAAGGGCTGGGCCGGCGCGACCGCGTACAACCGGGGTCAGATCCTCTACCGCGCCGCCGAGATGCTCGAGGGCCGCCGCGAGCAGTTCGTCGCCCTGGGCATCCCCGGCGACGAGGTGGACGCCGCGGTCGACCGCTGGGTCTGGTACGCCGGTTGGGCCGACAAGCTCGCCCAGGTGTACGGCGGCGCCAACCCGGTCGCCGGCCCGTACTTCAACATCTCCGCGCCCGAGCCGACAGGCGTGGTCGCGGTCGTCGCCCCGGAGCGCCCGGCGCTGCTCGGCCTGGTCAGTGTCATCGCCCCGGCGATCGTCACCGGCAACACGGTGGTGGTGGCGGCCTCCCCCGCCGAGCCGCTGGCGGCGGTGACGCTTGCCGAGGTGCTTGCCACCTCCGACCTGCCCGGCGGTGTGGTCAACATCCTCACCGGCGCGATCACCGAGACCGCGCCGACGTTGGCGGCGCACATGGACGTCAACGCGATCGACCTGACCGGGGTGGCCGACGCCGCGCTCGCCGGCGACCTGGAGGTCAAGGCGGCGGAGAACCTCAAGCGGGTGCTCCGACCGGCCCCGGCCGACCACGACTGGACCGCCGACCCCGGGGTGGCCCGGATCACGACCCTGCTGGAGACGAAGACGGTGTGGCACCCCAAGGGGGTGTGATTCGCTTCCCGCCCTTGGGTCGACGGGTGCTGCCTGCTCCCGCCTCCAAGATCGCGCTGTTTCCTTGATGGAGTGGCCTCCCCGCTCGGGGAGGCCACTCCATCCTTGCTTCTGTGCGGATCTTGGGCCGGCCGGGTGCGGAGGACGGGCGGGGTGGGGGTCTACTACGGGGGGTAGGATTGAGTCGTGACTCGGTTGGGTGATCTTGAGCGTGCGGTGATGGACGTGCTGTGGGACGTGGTTCCCGGCACGTCGGACGGGGTGACCGTGCGCGAGGTGGCCGACGCGCTCGATGGCCGCGAGTTGGCCTACACCACGGTGATGACCGTGCTGGACCGACTCGCCGGCAAGGGCATGGTGCAGCGGGAGCGGGAGGGTCGGGCCTGGCGGTATCGTCCGGCCGCCAGCCGCGAGGCGCACATCGCCCAACTCATGCTCGACGCCCTCGACCTGGGTGGCAGCCGGGACGCCGCACTTGTGCGGTTCGCCCGCTCGGTGACCGGCACCGAGGCCGAGGTGCTGCGGGCGGCCCTGGGCAGCGAGGCCGGCCTGACCGGGCCGGGCGCCACCGGCGGCGACGCGGCCGGGGCCGACGCCCTGACCGATCGGGTGGACGGGCCGGCGGGCCGACGACCCGCCGGCGAGGCAGCGGAGCGGTAGGGCGTACGCCATGGCCTACGCCGTGCACTTCGCCGCCACGATTCTGGCCTGCTATCTGACCGCCCAGGTGTTGGCCCGTTCCACCTGGACGTGGCGCAGCCCGCGGGTGGCGATCGTCTGCTGGCAGGCCGTCGGGCTGGCACTGGGCCTCTCGGCGATGGGCCTGCCGATGGCGCTCGGTTTGAGCGCGTACGACCGGCCGACCGGTGGTGCACTGCTCGCCCTGGCCAACGACCTCGCCCACGGCGCGCTGCCGATCGGGGTGGGCACGTTCCACCTGGCCGGCGTCGGTGTGGGCTTCGGCATCGGGGCGGTGCTGGTCACGACGACCGTGCGCAGCATCCACGGCACCGTACGCGCCCAGCGCCGCCACCGGGACCTGCTCTCGCTCGTCGCCCGCAACGACCCGGCCGCCCCGGGTGCGCTGGTGTTGGATCACCCGAGTGCGGCCGCGTACTGCCTCCCGGGCGTGAAACCGCAGGTGGTGGTCAGCGCCGGCACCCTCAGCCTGCTGGACCGCGCAGAGTTGGCCGCGGTACTCAGCCACGAGCGCGCGCACGCGCACGAGCGGCACGACCTGGTCCTGCTGCCGTTCACCGCGCTGTGCCGGGCGCTGCCCTGGTTCGGCTGGGTGCGCGACGCGTACGAGCGGGTCGCCCTGCTTGTCGAGATGCGCGCCGACGACAAGGCACGCGAGCTGCACGCCGACGCCCCACTTGCGGGTGCGCTGCGCCGGTTCGCCGCCGCCGGGCACCGGATCACCCCGGCCGGCGCGCTCGGCATGGGCGACCGGGATCTCGACGTACGGGTGCAACGCCTACTGGCCAGCGACCGGCCGCCCCGGGTGCTCGGTGCCACCGCCCTCGCGGTCGCCAGCACGCTCGTCGCCCTCCCGGTCACCCTCTTCCTGAGCTGACGCCCTCGCTGGGCACCTGAAGCAGCAAGACGCCGCGGTGCGCTGGCTCGCGGCTCAGTCCCGGTCGGCGGCCGACGTTGCAAACTGCCCGCCGGCCACCGTCGCCACCGCGCCCGCCCTGCCGTGCCAAGTGGCAGGGCGCCCCGCCGACGCCGGGGTTCGTCACGCCAGCAACACCCCGCTCGCGCCGAGGGGCACGGCCCCCGCCGACGCCCAGGTTCGCACTCCAGCAACGCCCCGCACGCGCCGATCTTGCAGTTTCGGTCGTCGTAATGCGGCGAATGCCCCCTATGCCGGGACACTAAGTGCAAGATCGCGGCCCGGACGGGTCGATCATGGAGTTGTGGTGCCTGGTGTGGGTTCTTAAGGGGGTTTTGTCGCCCACCACAACTCCATGATCGACGGGGCGGGGCGGGGCGGGGCGGGGTGCGGCGGGCAGAGCGAGGCGAGCGCGAGCGGGGCAGGCCGGGGCGGGTCGGGGCGGGTCGGGGCGGGGCGGGGCAGAACCCGGGGGTTGAGCACGGCCGCTTTTTTACTACATTCCGTAGTAGTATTTTCTACGACGGGGCGTAGTAGGTCTTACGTGTAGGCAAACTACGTGTAGGGTGGCTACGACAAGGGAGCCAACGCCTTGGAGGGCTGTCATGGACACCCTGCTCCTCGCCCGCCTGCAGTTCGCCACCACGACCTCGATCCACTTTCTGTTCGTGGTCGTCACGCTCGGGCTGGTCACCCTGCTGGTCGGCATGCAGACCGCCTGGGCGCTCACCGGCCACCCGAAGTGGGAGCGGCTGACGCGCTACTGGGGTCAGCTCTACGTGATCAACTACGTGCTCGGCATCGCCACCGGGATCGTGATGGAGTTCCAGTTCGGGTTGAACTGGAGTGGCCTGTCGCGCTACGTCGGCAACGTCTTCGGGGCACCACTGGCCATCGAGACGCTCGTGGCGTTCTTCCTGGAGTCCACGTTCCTCGGGATGTGGATCTTCGGCTGGCATCGACTCCGCAGGGGTGTCCACCTCGCGTTGCTCTGGGGTGTGGCGATCACCGCGTACGCCTCGGCGTTTTGGATCATGGTGGCCAACTCCTGGCTCCAGAACCCGGTCGGGTACGAGGTCCGCGATGGGATCGCCCACCTCACCGACTTCGGCGCGCTGCTCACCAACCCCAGCCTCGGCATGGCGTTCGGGCATGTGGCCTCTGCCGCGTTGCTTGTCGGCGGGGTGCTGATGGCGGCGGTCAGCGCCGGGCACCTGATCCGGCGTACCCCTGACTTCGCGCTCTTTCGCACCTCGCTACGGATCGGGCTGGTCACCGCGGCACTGGCCATCACGATGGTGCAGGGCTTCGGCTTCGCCCAGTTCGGCCCGGTTGGCTCGGTGCAGCCGACCAAGTTCGGCGGCGACAGCCCGGAGAGCCGGGCGCTGATCGCCGAGTGGACCACCCGGTTCGGCCCCGGCGACTACACCCCGCCGGTGCTGGCCAGCGTCGGGTTGGGCTTCATGATCCTGATCGGCTTCACCCTCGGCTGCCTGTGGTTGCTGCTGCCCCTGCTCTTCCGGGACTGGATCATCCGCCTGCGCTTTCCTCTCTGGCTGCTCCTGTTCGCCCTGCCGCTGCCGTTCGTCGCGGTGATCCTCGGGTGGATCTCCCGGGAGGTCGGCCGCCAACCCTGGGTGGCGTACGGGCTGCTCCCCACCGAACAGGCCGTCTCCCCGGTCAGCGCACCGCTGATGCTCACCTCGCTGATCGGGTTCAGCCTGCTGCTGGGCACCCTCGCCGTGACCAACTGGGTGTTGCTCGCCCGGTACGCCAGACGCGGCGCGACCGACCCTGCGCTCGGCCGCCCACCGGCGCCGCCGAGCGAGCCGGCCCAACCCGAACCCGCCCTCGTGTGAGGAGTAGACCGTGGATCTCGCCTGGTACGCCCTGCTCGGCCTCTCCTTCGCCAGCTACCTGGTGCTCGCCGGCTACGACTACGGCGTCGGGCTGCTGCTCGCCCGCGGCGTCGGGCCGGCCGGGCGGCGCGAGGCGCTCACCGCCCTCGGCCCGTTCTTCCTCGGCAACGAGGTCTGGCTGGTGGCCGCCATGGGCATCCTCTTCGGTGCGTTCCCGCTGTTGGAGGGCGAGTTGCTCGCCGGCTGCTATCCGGCCGTCGCCGGCGCCCTGGTCGGTGTCGTCCTGGTCACCGTCGGGGTGCAGCTGCGGAGCCGACCCGACGACGAGCGGGTCCGCGCCCGTTGGGACCGCGTCTTGGTGGTCGGCAGCGCCCTCGCGGCGGTGGGCTGGGGGGTGCTGCTCGCCGCGCTGTTGCAGGGCGTGCCGCTGCGGGCCGACGGGCACGTCGCCGGGGTGACGCACCTGGCCACCCCGTTCGCGGCAGTCGCCGGGCTGACCATGGTCGCCCTGGTCGCGGTGCACGGGGCTACCTTCCTCACGCTGCGCCTGTCCGCCGAGGCCGCCGCCGTGGTCGGCGTCACGGCCCGCCGGCTGGTGCCGGTGGCGCTCACCGCGGTCGCCCTGACCACCGTCGTGGGCCTGCTCTCCGCCCGGGTACGCGACGCCGTGCAGCGACCGGCGGTGGCCGTACTCCTGCCGGTGCTGCTCGTGGTGGCGCTACTGGCGGCCCGCGCGGCGCTGGCGCGGCGGCGGCCGGGGTGGGCTCTGGTCGCCACCGGCGCGGCCCTGGCGCTGCCGGTGGTGCTGGTCGGAGCAGCTCTCTGGCCCTACGTGCTGGTGTCCACGACCGACCCGGACGCCTCGCTGCTGGTGGCCGACGCAGCCGCCAGCGCGCCGACACTGCGGCTGCTGGGATGGGTGGCGCTGCCGCTCCTTCCGGCCCTACTAGGCTTCCAGGCGATGTGCTTGTGGGTGTTCCGAGGACGGACCGACGGTAGGGCACCGGTGTACTGGTGAGACGCCGTCCGTTCGACCCGCGTCTGCTGCGCCGGGTCCCTGCGGCCCGGGGCGACCTTGCCGTGCTCGCGCTCCTGGGGGTGCTGGCCGCCGGGTTGATCGTGGCGCAGGCCACCGCGCTCGCGTCATTGCTTGCCACCGCGATCGACGGTCGGCTTGATCGACAGGCGCTTGCCGGTTTCGTGGCGGCAGTCGTCGCCCGCTCGGCCCTGGTCTGGGCGCAGGGGACGGTCTCGGCACGGGTCGCCGCCACGGTCAAGGCCACGCTGCGGGCCGACCTGCTCGGCGCGGTCGGTCGGCACGGGCCCGGCTGGGTGGCCGGGCAGCGGGCCGGTGAGATCGCCACCCTGGCCGGGCGCGGGTTGGACGCGCTGGACGCGTACTTCACCGGGTACCTGCCGCAGTTGGTGCTGAGCGTGACGGTGCCCGTGGCGGTGCTGGCCCGGGTCGTCTTCGCCGACTGGAGCTCGGCGGTGATCATCGCGCTGACCCTGCCGTTGATCCCGGTCTTCGGCGCGCTGCTCGGCTGGCAGGCGCAGGCCGCCACCGAACGGCAGTGGCGACGCCTCGCGCTGCTCGGTGGGCACTTCCTGGACATGGTTGCCGGGCTGCCCACACTGCGCGCGTTCGGGCGGGCCCGGGCACAGACCGACGTGGTACGCCGGATGGCCGACGGTCACCGCGTCGCCACCATGAAGACGCTGCGGATCGCGTTTCTCTCCGCGCTGGTGTTGGAGCTGGTCGCCACCCTCTCGGTGGCGCTTGTCGCGGTGCCGGTCGGCATCCGGCTGCTCGGCGGCGGGCTGGCCCTGCAGACCGCGCTGCTGGTGCTGCTGCTGACCCCGGAGGCGTACCTGCCGCTGCGGGCCGCTGGCAGCCGCTTCCACGCCAGCATGGAGGGGCTGGCCGCGCTCGACGAGGCGTTGACCGTCTCCGCCGCGCCCACCGCGCCCCGGGCGGCCGAGGGCGCCTCCGTCCCGGACGCGCGGGCCGAGATCCGGTTCGAGGGCGTGACCGTGGCGTACGAGCGGACCACCGCGCTGCGCGACGTGACCCTGACCATCCGGCCCGGTGAGCGGATCGCCATCATCGGGCCCAGCGGCGCCGGCAAGAGCACCCTGCTCGGCCTGCTGCTCGGCTTCGTGGCGCCGACAGACGGCCGGATCACCGTGGACGGGGTCGACCTCGCCACCGCCGACCCGGACGCCTGGCGTCGGCAGCTCGCCTGGGTCCCGCAGCGGGCACACCTCTTCGCCGCCTCGCTCGCCGACAACATCCGCCTCGGCGCACCCGACACCCCGGCCGACGCACTCGCCGCAGCGGTGCACGACGCCGCCCTGGACGACGTGGTGGCCGGGCTGCCCGACGGGCTGGCCACACTGCTCGGTGAGCGCGGCCACGGCCTGTCCAGCGGGCAACGGCAGCGGGTTGCCCTGGCCCGGGCGTTCCTGCGCTCCGCCCCGGTGGTCCTGCTCGACGAACCCACCGCCCGGCTCGACACGGCGGCCGAGGCGGTGGTGCTCGACGCCACCCGCCGGCTGGTCGCCGGACGGACCGCGCTGCTCGTCGCGCACCGGCCGGCACTGCTCGCCGACGCCGACCGGATCCTGCGCATCGAGGACGGTCGGGTCACCGAGTTGACCCCCGAACCGACCGGAAAGGCCTCCCGATGAGCGCGGCACCCGGGCCGGGCCCGGCAGACGCGACGCCGGTCGCCGACCCGGCGCCGCTCGGTCGGGCCGCGGCCGACGCCGCACCACGCGGACGGGCCGCCGCCGAACGGGCCGTGCTGCGCCTGGCCCGGCCGTACCTGCGCCGCCTGGTCGGCGCCGGGTTGCTGGCGGCCGCCACCGAGTTCGCCGGGCTCGCCCTGATGGCCACCGCCACCTGGCTGCTGATGAGCGCCGCCGGTCAGCCTCCGCTGGACCGCCTCACCGTGGCCATCGTCGCGGTCCGGGCGCTGGCGATCAGCCGGGGCGTGTTCCGCTACACCGAACGGCTCGCCGGGCACGACGCGGTGCTCCGCATGATCACCGACGTCCGGGCCCGGGTCTTCGCCACCCTGGCGGCCCGCCGGGGCACGGCGCACCGCTCGGGGGACGTGCTGAGCCGCCTGGTCTCCGACGTGGAGGCCGTTCAGGACCTGTTGCTGCGGGTGCTGGTGCCCGCCGCGGCGGCGGCCCTGGTCGGCGTGCTTGCGGTCGCCGTGGCGGCGCTGATCTCACCACCGGCCGCCGGGGCGCTCGCCGTCGGGCTGCTGGTCGCCGGGGTGGCGCTACCCGTACTTGCCACCGCGGTCACCCGCCGCAGCGCGGCCGAGGTGGCCCCGCTCCGGGGCGCGCTGGCCACCGACGCGATCGACCTCACCCACGGCGCCGCCGACCTGGCCGCGTTCGGGGCGACGGACGTCACGCTGCGCGCCGCCGAGCAGCGCGCCCACCGGCTGGCCCGACTGGAACGTCGGCTGGCCGCCAGCGGGTTCGCCGTGGACGCGGCCGGGGTGCTGACCGCCGGCGTGACCGCCGCGGCGGTGGTGCTGGTCGCGCTCGCCGCCGACGTGCCGGGGGTGCTTGTGGGCGTCCTCGCCGTCGGCACGCTCGCCGCCGTCGAGGTGACGTTGGCGCTGGTTGCGGCGGCCCGACAGTGGACGCAGCTGCGCCCCGGCCTGACCCGGGTGGCCGACCTGCTCGACGCCGACCCGTCGAACCCGCCGCCGGCGACCGGCCCGGTGGACCTCACCGGCCCGCACGAGCTGCGCTTCGTCGACGTGACCGTGCGCTACCGGGACGGCGCGGCGCCCGCCCTGGACCGCGTCAGCCTGGACCTGCCGGCCGGACGCCGGATCGCTGTCGTCGGCCCGAGCGGCGCCGGCAAGAGCACCCTGGCCGCCGTGCTGACCGGCACCGTCCGGCCCGCGTCCGGCCGGGTCACCCTTGACGGCCACGACCTCTCGTTGTACGCCGAGGAGGCGCTGCCGCGCGCGGTCGGCGGGCTGCTTGCCGAGGCGTACGTCTTCCACGCCACCGTGCGGGAGAACCTGCTGCTCGGGCGGGCCGGGGCGGGCGAGGAGGAGCTGACCCGGGCCACCGGCGCCGCCGGCCTGCTGGACTGGGTCCACGCCCAGCCGGCGGGCTGGGACACGCTTGTCGGCGAGGAGGGCGGGCAGCTCTCCGGAGGCCAGCGGCAGCGGCTCGCGCTCGCCCGGGCCCTGCTGGCCGCGCCGCCGGTGCTGGTGCTCGACGAACCCACCGAAGGTCTGGACCCGACCGCTGCGGACGCGGTGCTCGCGTCCGCCCTCGCCGCCACCCCCGCCGGGCACTCCGTGCTGCTGATCACCCACCGACTCAGCGGGCTGGACGAGTTGGACGAGATCGTGGTCCTGGACGGCGGCCGGGTGACCCAACGCGGTCGGCACGCCGAGCTGGTCGCCGCGCCGGGCTGGTACCGGGACCAGTGGCAGCTTCAGGCCGCTGCCGAACGGGGTTACCTGGCGCTCGCCCCCTGATCCACCTCCGGGGCGGACCAGGGTTCTCCCGGACGTCGACCCGGCGGAGTCCGTGGCAGGGTGGTGCCATGGCGCGCGGTGAGGACGTGATGGTCGACGAGCACCTGCGGGAGCTGGCCGCTCGGTTGCAGGGGCCGGCGCGACTCAAGTCCGACCTGCTGACCGAGGCGCGGCACGGGTTGCTTGACGCCGTCGAGGCGTACCGCGAGAGCGGAGTGCCGCCCACCGAGGCGCAGCGCCGGGCGGTGGTCGAGTTCGGCTCACCGGCGCAACTGCTGCCGTCCTGGCAGGCCGAACTGGCCGTGGGCGCCCTGCGCGGGCTCTCCCTGCGGATGCTGGCGATCGCCGGGGTGGGGGTGGTCGCCGGCGACCTGACGTGGCGGGGGTCGAGCTGGAGTGGCGGTCCGCGCCCCCCGGCCGGCTACCTGCTGCTCTCCACCTCGGTCGACTGGATCTGGATGGGTGCGCTGCTGCTCTCGGTGACCGGCCTGCTGGTGATCGCGGCGAGCGCCCGCGTGCCACGTCCCGGTCTGGCCGTGGCGCAACGGGTGGTGGGCCTCGGCCTGACCGGCCTGGTGGCACTCGGCATGCTCACCGGCTGCGCCCTCTTCACCTGGTCGCTCACCCTGTGGGACGCGGCGCTGAGCTGGCCCCCGATGCTCATCGGTGTGGTGGTGGCGGGCGGCGCCTACTTCTCGCTGACCCGCGCGGCGCGCGGCTGGGTGCTGGCCGCCGCCCGTTGACCGGCCGGCTTGTGCTGGCCGCCGCCCGTTGACCGCCCGGCTTGATCCACTCGTGGTTCTGGAACTCGGGGGTTTCCCGCGCTCCGGAAGGCCCAACTTCTTGAAACGCGAGTCGACCAAGCCCTGGCGGGCTGGGTCAGGCCGGGGTGGGCGGGCTGTCCGGGTCGAGGAACCGGCCGACGGTCAGCTGGAACTCACGCCAGCCGGCGCGCTCCCCGGCCAGCGCCCGCCGGCCGGAGTCGGTGAGCTGGTACGTCCGCCGTTCCCGACCGCTGACCGTGCTCCAGGTGCTCGCCACGTGGCCGGCGCGTTCCAGGCGACGGAGCGCCGGATAGATGGTGCCGGTGGGCAGATCGAGGTTGCCGTCACTGCGGGCGCGCAACGCCTCGATGATCGCGTAGCCGTGCAGTGCGCCCTCTTCGAGCACGGCGAGCAACAGAGCGTCGAGATGGCCGTGCAGCGCCTGGGCCTTCATACGTAGCTACGCTACTTGTCGAACGGCCGCTCCGCCAGCGGTGGCCACCAGCAGGTCGAACCCGCGCGCCAACCGGCCACCGGGGTGCGGGCATCGGTCACCCAGGGCTGGCGACTAGGGTATGTGCCCAGAGTCACTCGCCGGTCGGAGACCCCGGTGGGTGGGCAACCCGAAGCACACGGAGGTCAGCGTGGCCCGCCAGTCGCCCCAACGGCCCGACGCCGACGAGCCCGAGCTCGACGACACCACCGGCGCGGCCGAGCCAGATGAGACCGACCGCGCGTCGGCGTCGGTCGACCGTTCCCTCTGGGACGAGCTGCGCATCGACCCAGTGGAGATCGCGCTGCCCGCCGGCACCGGCTTCACGCTCCGGGCCTACCGGCCGGCCAGCTCGCTGACCCCGACCGACGTGACCGAGCGCGACCAGGACGACCCCTTCCTCGCCCGCCGTCAGGCGATCGAGGAGGAGGACGAGGACGACGAGACCGTGGTCATCCTCGACGAGGAACTGGCCCAGGAGTTCGCCGCCGAGGATGAGGACGACGAGTCGACCCGCCGCCGTCGCGACGGCGCCACCACCGAGGAGACCGACGAGGCCGCCACGGACGAGGCGGACGAGGCGGACGACGAGGAGGTGCCGGTCTTCCTCAGCAACCAGGGCAAGCTGCTGCTGTTCAAGACCCCCGAGTCGCTTGTCAGTTTCATCCGATCCGGTGCGCCGAACGATCTGTCCCAACTGGACAGCTGGAATGAATTGTCCGAACGGGTGGAGCCGGCAGATATCGCGCCGCTCGACGAGGACACCTACGAGCTCGACCTCGTCGTGGAGAACCTGCGCGGTGGGCACGACACGTGGGATTCGACCCTGCTGATCGAGGCGGGCGAGGCTGCGCGTGACCTCTCGTACGCGTTGCGGCTGCCTGCGGTACTCGACATGCTCTCCGCCGGCTCCAGCCTCGACGACCTGGACGAGGCGCTGCGGGCCACCGCCAACGGTGGGATCGGCGCGTTCATGGGTCGTCGACGGCTGAAGAAGATCGGCGCGCAGACCGCGAGTTTGGGTTGGCGCACCATTGTCGGCAAGATCTCTGCGGTGGTGGACTGGCGCGACTGACCCGTACCGGGGAGCATCAGTTGCTGGCAGAGGAAAGACCTGTCCCGGGAGGAGGACGACGCCGTGGCGCTCGTGCGCGTTTACTGCGGTCTGGCCTCGGCGGATCCGGCTGACCGACCGGCCTCCGCCGGTTCGACGCTGACGTCCGCTGTGGTCGACGACGCAGGCCGTCTGCTGCATGTCTGCGAGATCAGCGATGACGCCGCTGGCTACGCCCAGCTCGTCGCGCTGCTCGTGGAGCGGTCGGGCGGGCCGAGCGGTGCGGCCATCGCCGCCGACAGCGACGACCACACGGTCACCTCGCTGCTGAGCGCGGCGGGTCGACCCCTGGCGATCGCCGACGACGACTCGGTGGACGACTTCGCCGAACGCTTCGCCGATGACGACTCCCTCGAGGAGATGCAGTCGCCCCCGGCCGAACGACGGGCGGTCGGCCTGGCCCGCGCGTTGCAGGCGGGGGCACTCTCCGCCGTCACCCTGCCGGCACCCCGGGACCTGGCCGGCTACAAGCAGGTGCTCTCCGCGCACGCCGCTCTGGCAAGCGGTCGACACTCGGCCGCCGTGGCGCTACGCGAGGTTCTGCGGGAGCTCTACCCGGCAGCCCTACGCGCCTACCCGGACCCGGCCGAACCGGTCTCCCTGGCGGTGCTGGACGCCCTGCCCGAGCCGGGCATGCTCGGTGGCACCGTGGCCCGGGGCCGCGAGGTGTCGGTCGCTGCGGACGCCATCGCCGCACACCTCGCCGCGGACGGGGTCGCCGACGCCGAGGAGATCAACGAGGCGGTCACCGCTCTGCGGGTCGCCATCTCCGAGACACCGCGCCGCGCCGCCGTCAACCGGGCGCTCACGTCCGCGGTGGCCGAGACGGTCCGTCAGGCGGTCGCCTCCGTACGCGCCTGTGACGCCGGCTGTGAGGCGCTGGTCAGCGCGCTCAGCTCACGGGTAAGCACGCCGGCCCAGGCACCCGGCCGCCGTGCCGCTGCCCGCCGTGGCGAGTCCGTCGGCGAGCTGACCGGCCTGACTGGCACCAACGCCGGGTTGGCCGGCACCAACGCCGGGTTGACCGGCCTCGCCGGCGCCAACGCCGGGTTGCGGTCGGTCCGCCCCACCCCGCCGGCCGCCGACCCGGCACCCACCGGCGGGCGGCGCAGCCGTCCCGAGCCGGTCCCGGGTAACGCGCCGCTGGCGTCGCCCCGCCCGCTCGGGCCACCGCCGGTCGCACCCGCGCCGGTCACGCCACCGCCGGTCGCACCCGCGCCGATGATGACCCCGGCGGCATTGGCTGGTCCGCCGGCGTCCACGCTGCCCAGTCGCAGTGAGCCGCTCCCCAGCCGGATCGACGGCCCGACCAACCGGCCCGTCTCCGCACCGCCGCCTCCGCCGCCCGGGATCACCCCGATCGCGCCGGCGCAGCGGGGCATGGTGCCTCCGGCCGAGGCCGGTGAGCCGTTCCGGCCGACCTTGACCACCGCCGCGATCAACAACGCGCGGGCCGAGCGGCAGCGTACGGTCATTCCACCCCGCCCCAAGACCAACGGTGAGCCCCGGCCGAGCCACCTGCAACGCCCGGTCGACGAGGCACCCACCGGCGGGTTCAGCGCCACGGATCTCAGCATCCCGGTGCCGACTCCCCGGCCCGGGCAGGAGGCCGCACCGCCCGGCTCACGGGCCAACTGGCCTCTGGTCAACAACCCGGAGGACCCGTCCGACAGCTCACCGAACAACCCGGTGGCCTACTCGTACGGCGGCAGCCGCGGTGTCGACGCCCCGACCGACCCGGGACGGGCCGACGGCCGGGTCACCCCGCCCTGGTTGGCGGACGACCTACCACCGGAGCCGCCGATGCTGCGGCTGGTGGAGCCGCCGCCGCTTGCCGACCGTGCGCTGCGCGAGGGGCTCAACCCTCCCGCTGACCAGCACCTGGAGACGCCTCCGCTGCGCCTGGTCGACCGGGAGCAGGCCGCGCGTAACGGTCGGGCCGCCTCCCGTACCGAGCGTGCCGCCGAGCACCGGCCGCCGCCTCCGGTCGAGCACCGGCCCCCGCCGATGGAGCACCGGCCCCCGCCGGTCGCCGACGAGGGCGACGGCGACCTGCTGATCTTCGCGCAGGCCAAGTCGGCCTGGTTCGTCGGGCAGGCCGAGGAGTCCGACCTGGACTGGTCGACCACTGCCGACACCGGGTGGCAGGCCGCCGAGCAGGCCGCTCGCCCCGCAGTGGGCGCGGAGACCAACGCCGGGCTGCCAAAGCGCGTGCCGCAGGCCAATCTGGTGCCGGGTTCCCCGCTGCGCGAGGAGCGCCCCCTGCGCATAGTGCGTGACGCGGCAAGCCTCGCGGAGAACACGACCGGCTACTTCCGTGGCTGGCGTCGCGGCCAGGAGATCGGCGGTTTCGCGGTGGGTGGTCGACCCGGTCGCGAAGCGGCCGGCGGCTGGGACTTCAGCCGGGACCACGGAGACCGTGACGACGACCGGGAGTACGAGTACCGCTCGGCGGGCTACCAGTCCTGACCCCCTCGCACGCACCGAAGCGCCCCCAGCCAGTTGG
>NZ_JBSGIV010000032.1:0-76166 GCF_053605225.1 Micromonospora sp. NPDC003944 | reverse complement strand
CGGGTCGGCCCGCGCCAGCGGCGGACCCGGCGCCGCGGTGGGCAGCGCGCCGTCGGCCGTCGCCCCGGTGGGCAGCGCCGCCCCGTCACCGCCGCGCACCTCCGCGGAGGCACCAACTGGTACGTCGGCCGCCCGCTCGGTCTCGCTCGGCACCCCTGCCGACGGGCTGGCCTCCAGAACGCGGCGGAGGTCGGCGAGGAGAGCGAGCCGCTCGGCGGAGTTGTGGTCGGACTCGGGGGCGTACACGGCTACCGTGTCGTTGCGGTGCTTGGCGTCGTACATCGCCACGTCGGCGTGCCGCATCAGGGTGGCGAAGTCCTCGCCGTGCTCGGGGAAGAGGGCGATCCCGATCGACCCGCCCACGTCCAA
The DNA here is from genome assembly GCF_053605225.1 of Micromonospora sp. NPDC003944. Taxonomy (NCBI): domain Bacteria; kingdom Bacillati; phylum Actinomycetota; class Actinomycetes; order Micromonosporales; family Micromonosporaceae; genus Micromonospora; species Micromonospora sp. NPDC003944. The sequence goes on along the minus strand of NZ_JBSGIV010000032.1, from coordinate 75,797 downwards.
CGGCAACCCGTCGAGCGGCACCGGCTCGGCCAACGCCTGGACCACCCGGTCGGCCAACTCCCGCGCCTGAGCGACGTTGGTCAGGCCGGTCATCACGATTGCGAACTCGTCACCGCCCAGCCGGGCGATCATCTGGGGTCGAGGCTGCACGTCGGTGAGTCGGGCGCTGACCTCGACCAGCAGCCGGTCGCCCACCGAGTGCCCGAGGGCGTCGTTGACGTTCTTGAAGCGGTCCAGGTCGATCAGCAGCAGCGCGAGCTGCCCGTCGGGTTCGCCACGGGCGGTCCGCTCGGCGTGCAGGTGCACCTGCTCCGCGACCTCGGCCAGCAGGGCCTTGCGGTTGGGCAGCCCGGTCAGCGGGTCGGCGGCGGCGAGGTGCTGCTGTTCGTTCGTCAACCGCGCCATCCGGTAGACGGCGAAGAGCGGCACCAGCACCAGCGGGATCAACGCGGCGCTCACCCGCGACGCGGCGACGAGCACCGGGGCGAGCAGCAGCAGTGAGCCGGTGGAGAGCAGCTCGAAGCCGAGGCCCTGGCGGACGGTGGGCCACCAGCGGTCACCGAAACGCAGCCGCACCGCCCAACTGACCAACCCGTAGTTGACGACGAACCAGGCGAGCGTGGCACCGCCGACGGCGGCCACGTCGGTCCAGTGCAACCGCCCGCCGGAGAAGATCGTGCCCGACCCGAGCTGGATCACCCCGTACGCGGCGGCGAGAGCGCACGCGTACTGGCCCACGTTGAACGCGGTGCGCCACGCGGCGTGCCGCATCCGCCAGCCCGAGACGACCACGCCCACCGCCTGCACCACCACCGCCGGGCCGAGGCCCCAGCCGAGCAGGATCGCGAAGGTGAAGCAGGTGGACGGGAACACCGCCGACGTCTGCCGGCGCCCCGGAGGAACGAACGGCCGCGCGTCGCAGACCACGGCGAGCGCGGCCATCGTCCAGAACGCCACCGGCAGCTCGGACACCTCGCCGGGGAGCGTCGCGAGTGGAACGGCGGCGGTCAGCGCGGCGACCGCCAGGATGCCGGCGACGAAGGCGGCGAACGGCGCGACCCGTCCCGCAGGAAGCGAGTTGCGTGGGTCGGCGACCTCCACCACACCTCCCGACCGACAATCGGCGTGCCGGTGCGCACGCCGTGACCCAATGAAACGCCCTCGGCCCCCAGTTTCCCGGTATGACAGTCACGAATCGGTCGTAGTCGTAATTAAGTTGGTATACGCGGTCAGCCGCCGCGTCCGCCCGCTCGCGGGGTCAGCCGCCCACCTGAGCGACGTCCCGAGCGGCGTCCGGGCCCGCGTCGAGCAGGAGCCGGAAGCCGTCCTCGTCGAGCACCGGCACCTTCAGGCTGGCCGCCTTGTCGGCCTTGGAACCAGGGTTGTCCCCCACCACCACGAAGCTCGTCTTCTTGGAGACCGACCCGCTGACCTTGCCGCCACGGCTCTGCACCGCCTCGGCGGCCTGGTCGCGCGAGAAACCGGCGAGCGTGCCGGTCACCACCACCGTCAACCCCTCCAACGGGCGCGGCCCCTCGTCGACCGCCTCCTCGGCCATCCGTACGCCGGCCTCGGCCCACTTACGGACCACCTCGCGGTGCCAGTCCACCGCGAACCACTCTCGGATGCTCGCCGCGATTGTCGGCCCGACCCCGTCGACCGAGGACAACTCTTCCTCGGTGGCCGCGTCGATGGCGTCCATCGAGCGGAAGTGCCGGGCGAGCGCCTGGGCCGCGGTCGGGCCGACGTGCCGGATGGAGAGCGCCACCAGCACCCGCCACAGGTCCCGTTCACGGGCGACCGCGAGATTGTCGAGCAGCTTGGTGGCGTTGCTGCCCAGGCTGCCGTCCTTGTTGACGAAGAACGGCGACCGGGACAACTGCTCGGCGTCCAGGAGGAAGAGGTCGCCCTCGTCGCTGATGATCTCCGCGTCGAGCAGGGCGGCGGCACCCTTGTAGCCGAGCACCTCGATGTCGAACCCACCGCGGCCGGCGAGGTGGAACACCCGCTCCCGCAACTGCGCCGGGCAGCTGCGGGTGTTGGGGCAACGGATGTCCACGTCGCCCTCCTTCGACGGCGCGAGCGGCGTGCCGCAGGCCGGGCAACTTGTCGGCATCACGAACGGCCGGGCGTCGGCGGGCCGCAGGTCGACCACCGGGCCGAGCACCTCGGGGATGACGTCGCCGGCCTTGCGCAGCACCACCGTGTCGCCGATGAGCACCCCCTTGCGCTCCACCTCACGGGCGTTGTGCAGGGTCGCCAGCGCGACAGTGGAACCGGCCACGCGCACCGGCTCGAGCACGGCGAACGGAGTGACCCGACCGGTGCGCCCCACGTTGACGTCGATGTCGAGCAGCGTGGTGGTGACCTCCTCCGGCGGGTACTTGAAGGCGATCGCCCAGCGGGGGGCACGACTCGTCGACCCGAGCCGACCCTGGATGGAGACCGGATCGACCTTGACCACCACGCCGTCGATCTCGTGCTCGACGTCGTGCCGGTGCTCGGCGTAGTAGGCGATGAACTCCGCGACGCCGGCCAGGTCCGGGACGACCCGCCACCTGTCGCTTGTCGGCAACCCCCACGACTTGAGTGCCGCGTACGACTCGGACTGCGCCGTCGGCTGGAACCCCCGGCGGGCGCCGATGCCGTGCACCACCAGGCGCAGCGGCCGGGTGGCGGTGACCCGTGGGTCCTTCTGCCGCAGGCTGCCGGCGGCGGCGTTGCGAGGGTTGGCGAAGGGCGCCTTGCCCTGCTCCACCAGACCCGCGTTGAGATCGGCGAACGCGGCGATCGGGAAGTAGATCTCCCCCCGGACCTCCACCAGCTCGGGAATGTCCGGGAATTCGGCGGACGGGGCGAGCTGGCTGGGCACGTCCCGGATGCTGCGGACGTTCGCGGTGACGTCCTCACCGGTGCGCCCGTCGCCCCGGGTGGCGGCCCGGACCAGCCGGCCGTTCTCGTAGGTCAGGTTGATCGCCAACCCGTCGACCTTCAGCTCGCACAGGTAGGGCACCGGGCCGCCGGCGTCACGTTCGACCCGCTCGGCCCAGGCCGCCAACTCCTCGTCGGCGAAGGCGTTGTCGAGCGAGAGCATCCGTTCGGCGTGGGTGACCGGGGTGAAGTCGGTGGAGAACGTGCCACCCACCCGCTGGGTCGGCGAATCGGGCGTCCGCAGCGCCGGGAACTCCGCCTCCAGCGCCTCCAACTCGCGCAACTGCCTGTCGAAGTCGGCGTCGGGGATGGTCGGCGCGTCCAGGACGTAGTAGCGGTACTGGTGCTCGGTCAACTCCTGACTCAACGCGGCATGCCGCTCCCGGGCCTGCGGCGTCGGCTCAGCCCCGGCCGCCGCCTCCTGCGCCGGGCTGACCTGCTGACCGATCTGCTCCTCGGACACACCGCCACCTTCGGACACGCCTGCGACCTCCCTGATCACGCTACTCCGGCACCGTATCGGGCCGGTGGGACAATCCGCCGCCCGCCCGCGCCGGGAGCGACCCCGACCAGGGCGTGCGAGGATCGCCGGACGATGGCGGTCCGTGGGACGCCGGGAGGCGGAGGTACGGATGCGCGAGGCGTTGTTCTGGGCGGCGGCGATCCTGCTGGCGGTGGCCGCCGGCTGGGCGTGGAACAGTTGGCGGCACCGGGAGGCCGAGCGGCGTCCGGGCACCCGGCCGGGCGGGGGCAGCACCAGCGGTCGGCGTTCCGCCCCGCCACGGCCCCGTGGCGCGGAACGGCCGTCCACCACCCGCTCGCGCGACACCGACCGGCACGACGACGATCCGGCGCCCGGTGAGATCTGGTGGGCCGACGTGCCGTACGCCGACGGCAGCGGGTCGAAGGTGCGCCCATGTCTGGTGCTGCGCGTCGACTCCCGGGGCGCCGACGTTCTGAAGATCACCAGCCAGGACAAGAGCGACCGGGACGACCACGTCCGGATCCCCACCCGGGACTGGGACCCCGGCGCGGAACACGACAGCTATCTCAGCCTCACCGAGCCGGTCCGGATCAGCCCGGCCGCCTTCGCCGACCGCGCCGGGCGCTGCGACGCCGACCTCTGGCGAAAGGTACGCAGCCTGCGCCACCTGACCAACCCCTGACCGGGCCCGGTCAGCCGCGACCGTTCGCCGTTCATAATCCACTCGAGTTCTTGAAAGTCGCGGCGTCCTGAGGCCCCGGACCCCCCGCCTTGCCGAACCCCCGGGCCAGAACGGCGGGTCACGGCGGCCGGAACTCCTCGGCCGCCGTGACCCGCCGCGGGCTCAGTCCCAGCAGAGGCAGAACGGGTGGCCGGCCGGGTCGGCGTAGACCCGGAAACCCTCGCCCTCACCCGGCAGCCGTCGAGCGCCGAGCGCGAGGGCCGCCTTCTCGGCGGCCTCGATGTCGTCCACCGTCACGTCGAGGTGGAACTGCTGCGGACGCTCGGGGTCCGGCCAGGCCGGCGGCCTCAGGTTGAGCGCCTGCTGAAAGGCGAGTCGCGGCTGGTGACCGGGCGGGCCACCCAGCACCACCCAGTCGTCTTCGGGGTTGCCCTCGGCCAGCGGTACGCCGAGCAGCTCGGCGTAGAACGACGCGAGCGCGTGCGGATCCGGGCAGTCGATCACCACTGAACGCAGCTGTCCAATCATGACCGCCATCGTGCCCAGCGGGTACGACAGGAAACCTCACACCTCGGCGAAGCGCCGGCCGGCGTCCCGGCACGCGGCGAGCACCGCCCGGGCGTACTGCGGTGTCGCGCCGGCGAGGCCGCAGGCCGGAGTGACCACCACCTGCTCGGCGAGCTGCCGACGGGGAAAGCCGAGGCGGTCCCAGAGTTGGCGTACCCGGTCGGCGATCTGTGCGGAGGTCGGCGCGCCACCGGCCGACGGCGGCCGGGTCGGCGCGGCCCCGGCCACCAACCCGAGGCCGGCGTCGATGGCCTCGCCCAACGGGTCGAGGTCGGTGACGAGGTCCAAATCGAGGGCGACCGCGACGGCGCCGGTGGTGCGGATCAGTTCCAACGGCACGTCCGGTGCGCAGCAGTGCACGAGCGACGGCACGCCGACCGCGTCGACGACCGTGCGCAGCAGGGCGGCGGCGTCGACCGACTCGACCGCCCGGTAGGCGCCCAACCCGCTCTCTGTCGGCACCCGCCCGGCCAGCACGCTCGGCAGCGACGGCTCGTCCAGTTGCAGCAGCACCGATGCCTGGGGCAGCCGGCGGGCGACCGCCGCGACGTGCGCGCGCAGCCCCTCGGCGAGGGAGCCGGTCAGGTCGCGGACCGCGCCGGGGTCGCGCAGCAGCCGGCCACCGATCGGCAACTCCAGGGAGGCGGCCAGGGTGAGCGGGCCGGCGGCCTGCACCTTGATCGGCCCGGCGTACCCCTCGGCCTGCTCGGCGAGCTGGTCCAGGTCGCGCTCCATCAGGTCACGGGCCCGGCGCAGGTCGCGGCCCGTGCGGGGGGCGACCCGCCAGCGCCCCGCGTACACCTCGACGGGTAGTTCGACGAGCAGCCCGGCGGACCGGCCGATCATGTCCGCTCCGGGGCCCCGGGCCGGCAACTCGGGCAGGTGCGGCAGGTCGGGAAGCTCACCGAGGACCACCCGCTGGGCCTCGCCGATGTCGGTGCCGGGCAGCGAACCGATCCCGGTGGCCGCACCGGCCGGCCAGGGCCACACCTGATCTGTCACGGGCGAAGGCTATCCCGCGAACACCCGGGCCGTGCGGTCAGCCGGTGATGGTCGCGGAGCCGAGGACCACGTCGCCGGCCGGATCCGGTCGGTACGCCACCACGGCCTGGCCGGCGGCGACACCGCGCACCGGTCGGCGCAGCTCGGCGTGCAGCCGGTCACCGTCGAGGGCCACGGTCGCCGGCACCACGTCGCCGTGCGCGCGCAACTGCACCTCGCACTCGACAGGCGCGTCCGGGCGTACGCCACCGGTCCAGACCGGCCGTACGGCGTGCACGTCGGACACCTCGAGCGCCTCGGCCGGGCCCACCGTCACCGTGTTGGTCTTCGGCGTGATGGAGAGCACGTAGCGCGGCCGCCCGTCCGGGGCGGGCCGGTCCAGGTGCAGCCCGCGACGCTGCCCCACCGTGTACGCGTACGCGCCGCTGTGACTGCCGACGACCGCGCCGGTGGCGGCGTCCACCACGTCGCCGGGAGCCTCACCGAGCCGGCCGGCCAGGAAGCCGCGGGTGTCCCCGTCGGCGATGAAGCAGATGTCGTGCGAGTCGGGCTTGTCGGCCACGGCCAGGCCACGCTCGGCAGCCTCGGCGCGGACCTGCGCCTTCGTCGAGTCACCGAGCGGGAAGATCGAACGGTCCAGTTGCTCGCGGGTGAGCACGGCGAGCACGTACGACTGGTCCTTGGCCAGGTCGACACTGCGCCGCAGCAGCCCGTCCGGGCCGAGGCGGGCGTGGTGCCCGGTCACCACCGCGTCGAAGCCGAGGGCCACCGCCCGGTCCAGCACCGCCGCGAACTTGATCTTCTCGTTGCAGCGCAGGCAGGGGTTCGGCGTACGGCCTGCGGCGTACTCGGCGACGAAGTCGTCGACCACGTCCTCGTGGAAGCGGTCGGCCATGTCCCAGACGTAGAACGGGATGCCGAGCACGTCGGCCGCCCGCCGGGCGTCCCGGGAGTCCTCCAGGGTGCAACAGCCGCGCGCCCCGGTCCGGTAGGTCTGTGGGTTGCGCGCAAGAGCCAGGTGTACGCCGGTCACGTCGTGCCCGGCCGCCACCGCCCGCGCCGCCGCCACGGCCGAGTCAACCCCACCCGACATCGCCGCCAGAACCCTCACCGACCCACTCCCCTTCCCCGTCCCATCCGTTCCCCCACGACAACCCTATCCACCAGCCCCGAAAACCCCCGCCCCCGTGAAACCCCAACCCCCGGCGCCCGCCCTCGCCCCACCCCGTCGATCATGGAGTTGTGGTGCCCGAAACTAGGCGATTAGCACCTTTTGCCGCCCACCACAACTCCATGATCGACGCCGGCAGGGAGGGCGACGCCGGCAGGGAGGGCGGGGCCGGGGCGGCCGGGCTGGGCTAGCGGGGGGTGCGGAGGGCGGCGGCTCGGCGGGCTCGGTCGACTGCTGCCGGGAGGGCCGCGATCAGTGCGTCGATGTCGGCCTGGGTGCTGGTGTGGCCCAGGGTGAAGCGCAGGGAGGAGCGGGCGCGGTCGTCGTCGGCGTCCATCGCGAGCAGCACGTGCGAGGGCTGGGCCACGCCGGCCGAGCAGGCGGAGCCGGTCGAGCAGGCGATGCCCTGGGCGTCGAGCAGGAGCAGCAGGGCGTCGCCCTCACAGCCGGGGAAGGAGAAGTGCGCGTTGCCGGGCAGCCGGTCGGTCGGGTCACCGTTGTAGATCACCTCGGGCACCGCCTGGCGGACCCGCTCGATCAGGTCGTCGCGCAGCGCGGCCACCCGGGCCGCGTACTCCTGCTGGCCCTTCACTGCCGTCTCCACGGCGACCGCGAAGGCGACGATGCCGGCGGTGTCCAGGGTGCCGGACCTGATGTCGCGTTCCTGGCCGCCGCCGTGCAGCAACGGCGTGGCCGGCACGTCCCGGGCGAGCAGCAGCGCGCCCACCCCGGTCGGGCCGCCCAGCTTGTGCCCGGTGACGGTCAGCGCGGCGACGCCGCTGGCGGCGAAGTCGACGGGCACCTGACCTACCGCCTGGATGGCGTCGGTGTGGAAGGGCACACCGTGCTCGGCGGCGACGGCGGCCAACTCGGCCACCGGTTGGACGGTGCCCACCTCGTTGTTCGCCCACATGGCGGTGACGACTGCCACCCGGTCGGCGTGCGCGGCTAACTCGGCGCGCAGGTCCGCCGGGTCGAGCCGACCGACGGCGTCGACCGGAAGCAGGCCGACCTCGGCGCCCTCGTGCTCGGCCAGCCAGTCGACCGCGTCGAGTACCGCGTGGTGCTCGACGGCGCTGGAGACCACCCGGCGGCGGTCGGGGCCGGCACCTCGCCGGGCCCAGAAGATGCCCTTGACCGCGAGGTTGTCGCTCTCCGTGCCGCCACCCGTGAAGATCACCTCAGAGGGCCGGGCGCCGAGCACGGCGGCCACGCGTTCGCGCGACTCTTCGACCCGTCGGCGGGCGCGGCGGCCCGCCGCGTGCAGGGAGGACGCGTTGCCGACCTCGCGGGCGGTAGCGACGTACGCCTCCAGTGCCTCGTCGAGCATCGGAGTCGTCGCCGCGTGATCCAGGTAAGCCATCGCCGTTCAGCGTACGGCCGACACCTTGGGGACCGGATGCCGGAGGGGACCGCACGCGACGGCCGGGGTGGAAGTCCACCCCGGCCGGATGCGCGCGGGGCCGCTCAGGCGGGTACCGCGGTGACGACGATGTTGTCCCGGTACTTGCGGGCCTTGGCGTCGAAGGGCCCGCCACAGGTGATGAGGGTCAGCCGCGGCTTGCCGTCGCGGGCGAAGTACCGCTCCAGCGGGATCGTGGTCTTGGCGTACTCCTCCCGGGCGACGACCCGGTAGCGCCGCTCCTCGCCGTCGCTGCCGCTCGCGGTCAGCGTGTCCCCCTGGTCCAACTCGCGCAGCCGGAAGAACGCCCCCCTGCCCTGCTTGGCGCTGTCCACGTGGCCGGCGATGACCACCGAGCCGGCCTCCGCCTCCAGGCCGGGGCCGTAGCGGTACCAACCGATCTGGTCGACACTCGGCGGCACCTCGAACTCGTTTGTCCGCTCGTTGATGCCGACCGGGTTGACGGTGGCCGTGACGTCGATCTCCGGGATCAGCAGCCGTACCGGCGGGATGGTCTTCGCACCGGCGGGCAGTTCGCCGGCGGTAACCGGCACCGACGGGGCGTCGGTGCCGGCCGGTGGGGCATCGGCGAGGGCTGTCGCCTCCTCGGCCCCCACCGTCCCGGCCGGCTGGTTGGCGCACGCCACCAGGGCGGCGACGGTGAGCGCGGCAACGCCGGCGGCCACCGCCGCCAGCGCGCCGCGGTTGCGCACCGTCACTTGCGGCCCGTCCGTGCGGTCGCCATCCGCACCCCGCCACCAAGCAGCAGGAGTACGCCGGCACCGGTGAGCACGTACCACCAGGTGTGCACGCCCGTGCCGGCCTGGCCGCCGTCACCGCTTGGCACGCCGCCCGGGGCGGAGTGCAGGCCGGTGATGGTCTGGGCCACCACGTCGAGGGTCTTGCCCTCGGCGGAGCCGATCGCGTAGACGATCGTGGCGGTGCCCTCCTTGAGGTCGAGGTCCGCCGGGCCGATGGCCACGGTGTCGGTGCCGGCAAGCACCACGTCCGCCTTGACGGTGCCCGCGTCGACGTCGCCCTTGGCCTCGTTCGGGTTGGTGAGGTCCTCGAAGACCGGGGTGCCACCGGCGCGGACGTCGACCGCCGGGGCGGCGGCGGTGTGCCGGACGATCAGCCGGGCCTTGCCGGCGGCGACCTTCGAGACGTCGTTCACGAACGGCGTGATCTTCGGCTGGCCGGCGGCGTCGAGGTGGGCGGCGATGCTGATGTTCGCACCGCCCGGCACCGCGGCGTTGTCGACCGTGAGGATCGCGCTGCCGATCGGCTCGCCCGGCTTGGTGAGCGCGATGTCGTAGTCGCCCTCCTCCAGGTTCAGCGGGCCGGCGACGTCGCCGGGCTTGAAGTTGTCGAGCGTCTTCTTGCCGTTGACGTAGACGTCGACGGGGGTGTCCGGGATGCCGTGCACGACGGAGACCTTCGACGTGGCGGCGTACGCGGGGCTGGCGGTGAACGCGCCGACGCCGACGAAGGCCAGCGCCGCGACCGCGCCGCCCGCGGCGACCCGACGGAAGTACGAGAGCTGCATGTCTGCCTCCTGGTGATAACTGCTGATTCGTCAGGCCTGGCTTGCAGAACGGGTTACGCCGGCTCCCGAACGGGCGGATGCGCCCCGGAGGCACTTTTCTTTTCCGGCCTCGACCGCATCCGGAACGGGGTCGGGGAACGAAGAGCTGGTGAGATGACATCGACCGGGGAAGTGGGGCGGAGACTGTGGCAGCTACAGTCGGGCATGCCCCATCGAAGGCGAGCCGCCCGATGACGGCGCTACGACAGGAACCGGACCCTCCGGTGGACGACCTCGACCGCAGGTTCCGCGACGGCGACGACGTGGCGCTGCGCGAGGCGTACGACCGCTACGGCCGTGCCGTGCTCCACCTGGCCACGTCCATGCTTGCCAACCGCAGCGACGCCGAGGACGTCACCCAGGCGACGTTCGTCGCCGCCTGGCTGGGTCGCGACACGTTCGACCCGACCAGGGGTTCGCTGATCGGTTGGCTGCTCGGCATCGGCCGGCGGAAGGTGATCGACCGGATGCGCGCCGCGGCCCGGGAGACCCGGGTGGTGGAGACGGTCCGGCAACTGCCCGAGCCGGTGCCCACCGATCCGGACCCGGACCGCGTGGTGGACCGGTTGGTGATCGCCGACGAACTGGCGCGTCTACCGGACGACCAGCGGCGGATGCTGGAGTTGGCCTTCTACGACGACCTGACACACCAGCAGATAGCCACGGTGACCGGGGTGCCGCTGGGCACCGTGAAGAGTCACATCCGACGCGGCATGGCGAGCTTGAAACGCAGATGGGAGGTGGACGGTGCAGCACCTGGACCACGACCGGCTGGTATTTCTGGCACTCGGTGAGAGCGAGGCGGACGACGGGGAGAGCACCCACCTCGACACCTGCGCGCTCTGCCGGGCAGAGGTGTCGACCCTTCGGGAGGTGGCGGGGCTCGGCGCCGAGACACAGGGTCTGGCCGACCTGCCCAGCCCGCCGGAGCACGTCTGGCAGGGCATCGAAGCCCAGGTCAGGGCGGCAGAGGCCGGGCCGTTGCTGACCGAGACCCGTCGACACCGGGTGCCCGAGCAGGCCGACACCACCAGCGTCGAGCGAGCCCCGGCCGAGTCGACGGTGACCCCACTGGACCCGACGCGCCGCTCGCGCCGGGGGCGTGGCCTGTCCCGGTGGGTGGCCACCGCGGTGACCGCGGCCGCCGCCGCGGCGGTCGGCGTGGTGGGCACCGTCTCGGTGCTGCGACCTGACGATCCGACACCCACCCCGACGCCGGTGGTGGTGGCGAGCGCCCCGCTGGCGGCGTACGGGGCGACACCCCCGACGGCCAAGGGCGACGCACGGGTTCTCCAGGACGGCCAACTACATCTGCATGTGGCGAATCTCCCGAGCGTCCCTGGGTACTACGAGGTCTGGCTCATCAATCCGACGACGATGGAGATGTTCTCGATCGGCACCCTGGGGGGCGGCCCGGACGCGCTGCTACCCCTGCCCCCGAATGTCGACCTCAAGACCTACTCGGTGGTGGACGTCTCCGCCGAGCAGTACGACAACAACACCCGCCACTCCGGCGACAGCCTGCTGAGGGGCTCCCTGACGGGCTGATCGGCGGGCCGGCTCAGCTCCCCGGCTCGCCGATCAGCTCCCCACCTGGCAGTGGCCGCCCGTTCGCACGGGCGGCCACTGTCGTGTCGCAGGGTCACTTGCGCTTGCGGATCTCCTCGGCGGCCTGCGGGACGATCTTGAACAGGTCGCCGACCACACCGAAGTCGGCCAGCTCGAAGATCGGCGCCTCGCCGTCCTTGTTGACCGCGACGATGGTCTTCGAGGTCTGCATGCCGGCCCGGTGCTGGATGGCACCGGAGATGCCGAGTGCGACGTAGAGCTGCGGGGAGACGGTCTTGCCGGTCTGACCCACCTGGAACTGGTGCGGGTAGAAGCCGGAGTCGACTGCCGCGCGGGACGCGCCGACGGCCCCGCCGAGCAGGTCGGCCAACTCCTCGACCAGCTTGAAGTTGTCGGCGTTGCCGACGCCCCGACCACCGGAGACGACCACGCCGGCCTCGGTCAGCTCGGGGCGGGAGCCCTTCTGCTCGGCGACCCGCTCGACGACCGTGGCCAGCTTGTCCGTGTCGGTGACCGACACGCTGAGCTGCTCGATCGCCGGGGTGGCCGCCGTCGGGGCGGGGGTGACCGAGTTGGGCCGGACGGTGACCAACGGCAGACCCTTGGTGACCTTGGACTTGACGATCGTCGAGCCGGCGAAGGCGACCTGCGTCGCGGTGCCGTCGGCGTCCAGGCCGACCACGTCGGTCAGGATGCCGTTGTCGAGCTTGACGGCGAGCCGGGCGGCGATCTCCTTGCCCTCCTGGGCAGAGGCCAGCAGCACGGCGGCCGGCTGCACCCGCTTGACCAGCTCGGCCAGCACGGTCGCCTTGGGGGCCACCAGATAGCCGTCGATCTCGTCACCCTCGGCGGCGTAGATCTTCTCCGCGCCGTACTCGCCCAGCTTGCCGCTCAGCGCCTCGGCGGCGCCGGCGCCGCCGAGCACCACCGCGCTCGGGGTGCCCAGCTCACGCGCGAGGGTGAGCATTTCCAGGGTGACCTTCTTGACGCCGAATTCCTTTGTGGCTTCGACGACGACGAGAACCTCGGACATGTCAGAACCCCCCTCTCACACGAACTTCTCGGTGGCGAGGAACTCGACCAGCTTGACGCCGCCCTCGCCCTCGTCGGTGACCTTGGCGCCGCCGGAGCGCGGGGGGCGCTTGGTGTGCTCGACGACGGCGCTGGTGGCGCCGTCGAAGCCCACCTCGTCGGCCGCGACGCCGAGGTCGGCGAGCGAGAGCGTCTGCACCGGCTTCTTCTTGGCGGCCATGATGCCCTTGAAGGAGGGGTAGCGCGGCTCGTTGATCGTGTCCCAGACGGAGACCACGGCGGGGGTGGCGGCGGTGACCACCTCGTAGCCCTCTTCGGTCTGCCGCTCGACGGTGAGCGTCGCGCCGTCGACGGTGAGCTTGCGGGCGCCGGTGAGCGCCGCGACACCCAGCCGCTCGGCGATCATGTGCGGCATGACCTGGACCCGACCGTCGGTGGACTCGGCGCCACAGATGACCAGGTCGGCGCCCAGTTGACCGAGCGCCGCGGCGAGCACCTTCGAGGTGGCGACGGCACACGACCCGTGCAGGGCGTCGTCGAGCACGTGCACGGCCTTGTCCGGGCCCATGGAGAGCGCCTTGCGGATCGACTCGGTCGCCCGGTCCGGACCCATGGTCAGGATGGTGACCTCACCGCCGTGCGCCTCCTTGATCTTCAGGGCCTCCTCGATGGCGTACTCGTCCATCTCGTTGATCACGTTGTTCGCCGAACCGCGGTCGACGGTGTTGTCGTCATTGCGCAGGTTGCGGTCCGCGCCCGAATCAGGCACCTGCTTGACGAGTACGACGATGTTCATCGCGCTTCGACGACCCTCCTGTGTGGTGTTGCGATTCGCTCGCCCGGTCTGGGGCGCAGCGTCGCGCGTCGGTCGACGTCAGGTCAACCGCGGGCGGCTGTGCAGTTGCCCACGACGCAATGTTACCTGCCAGTAGGTTGCGCTCCCGCAGCACTCAGCGTGACACAGCTCACCGACGCGCGGCCGGTCAGGCGGGCTCGGCCAACGCGACACGGATCTGGTCGATGGCCGCCGCCTCGGCGGGTGCCACCCCGTCGTGCGCCCGGGCCACCTGGTCCGCCGCGGCCAACACCAGTTCGCGGTACGCGTCCACCTCCCGGGGGGACTTCTCCCGCAGGATCCGCACCGCCCGCCCCAGCGCCGGCAGCACCACCGACTCGATCTCCAGCTGCGAGTCCCGGGGAAGCCGCGGCAACGGGCCGGTGGTCAGCGCCTCCTTGACCGTGCCACTGGCGTCGGCGAGCGCGCCGGACGCGGCGATGCTCTCCCGGATCACCCCCAGCACTCCCGGGTCGGCGTTGGAGACCAGGAAGACGGCACCGAAGGCACCGGTCTTGAGGGTCAGGCGCTCCTCGTCCGTCAACCGCTGCTCCATGATCACGGAGTGTAGACGTACGGGGTGGTGGTGGTGACCGCGACGAGGCCGAGCCGCTGGAGGATGGGCCGGCTGTCCTCGGAACAGTCGACCTGCATGAGCGTCCGACCCCGCTGCTCGGCAAGCCGCGCCCGGTAGTTGACCAACGCCCGGTAGATGCCCTTGCGCCGCCACTGCGGCAGGGTCGAGCCACCCCACATCGTGGCGAAGCCGGTGTTGGCCGGGAACCGCACCCAGCCGGCGCTCACCACCGTCGCGTCCGCCTCGGCCACCACCACGGTGATCGAGGTCGGGTCGGCGTCGATCTCCTTGGCCAGACCCGTCACGAGGTGCGAGCGGTCCTCCTGCCAGACCTCCTCCTCCATGGCGGCGATCCGCTCCAGGTCCTCCCGGGCGCTCACCTCACGCAGGCGTACCCCCTCGGGAACGACAGGCAGCGCGGCGGCCAGCGGCGCGACCGGCCCGACCACGACGGTCTCCCGGTCCTCCGGGACGAAGCCGGCGGCGCGCAGCCGGTCGGCCAGGTCGGCCGGCTCGTCGTGCTCGTTGAGCTTCCACTCGACCGACTGGCCACGCTCACGGAACAGCTGCACCTGCCGGGCGATCAGCTCGTCGAGCGCGTCGCCGGTCAACCCGCCCAGGTCGCGGTAGGTGAGGAAACCGCCGGCGTCGAGCCCGATGATGCGGACCAGCGGCCCGTCCCGCTCCACCGTCACCCCGGCCGGAACCGGGTCGGGAATCTCCGGGCGGAGTTGGGTGTCGTAGGCGTGGCGCAGCGTCGGTACGTCGAGATCAGTCACCGGACCAGGCTAAGCGGAAGGGGAAGCGGATATTCTCCCACTGTGTGGGAGGCGATCAGGCGGTGGTTCGACCCGGCGGAGCTGCGCTCGATCGGTGAACCGCCGGACTACCGGTTCTCCCTGGCCAACGAACGGACCTTCCTCGCCTGGCTGCGCACCGGGCTGGCGCTCGTCGGTGGCGGGCTGGCCGCCGCCCAGTTCCTGCCACCCCTGCCGATGAGCCACCTGCGGGAGGTGATCGCGGTGGCGTTGCTGCTGCTCGGCGCGGCGGTCGCGATCCGCGCGGTGGACCACTGGGCACGTACCGAACGGGCCATCCGGCTCGGTCAGGAGCTGCCCGCGTCCCGGTTCCCCGCCATCCTGGCGCTCGCCGTCGGCGTCGGCGCGGTGCTGCTTGTGGTCGCCGTCCTGATGCGGGCGGTCGGCGGGCGGTGAGCACCGGACGCGACCCGGGGCTGCAACCGGAGCGGACCCGGCTGGCGTGGCGGCGCACCCTGCTCACGGTGACGGTGGTGACCGCGCTGGCCGTCCGGCTGGCGTCGACCGGCGGCCCGGTCGGGGCGTTGATCGCCGGGGCCACCGTGCTGGTGTGGGGCGCCCTGCTGGTGCTCTGCTGGCCGAGGGGCACCGGCACCGGCCCGGCCCGCACCGGCGGTCGCACACTGCCCCTGGTCACGGTGGGCACCGTGGTGCTGGCGTTACTCGGAGTGCCGCTGGTGCTGCGCGGACTGTGGTGACGGGATTCGGTGAGCCATGATGGGTGCATGGCCCGGCTTGGCGTACTCCTCTTCCTGGTGCAGATCGTCCTCGCGGTCTGCGCGCTGATCAGCTGTCTCTCCGCCGAGGAAGGTCAGATCCGTGGCCTACCCCGGATCGCCTGGGTGCTGATCATCTTGTTCTTCCCGCTGGTCGGCTCGATCGCCTGGTTCGTCGCCGGCCGGGAGCGCACCCCCGGCGCCGGCAAGGGCTGGCCGGGCGTGAGCGGCGGCGCCGAGCGGCAGCGCCGCCGGCCGGTGGCCCCCGACGACGACCCGGAGTTTCTCCGTTCCGTCGAGGAGCGCGCCCAGCAGCAGGACGAGGAGCTCTTCCGCCGCTGGGAGGAAGACCTTCGTCGGCGCGAGGACGACCTGCGTCGCCGCGACGGTGAGCCGCCACGCGAGGGTGACCGACCCGAGGTGTGAGCGCGCCGCCGCCGTCGGCGCACGTGCGACGACGGCGGCGGGTGCGACTCAGGCCAGGTTCGACGACCGGGGGTACGCGTCGGTCGGGTCGGTGAGCACGTTGACCAGGTACGGCACTCCGGAGTCGAACGCCCGCTGGAGCGCAGGGCCCAGGTCGGCCGCCTTGGCGACCGTCTCCCCCGCTCCGCCGAGCGCGCTGACCACCGTGTCGTAGCGCAGCTCGGGCTGGAGGTCGGCGGCCACGTCGTAGCCGTACATGGCGCGCATCGGGTGCTTCTCCAGCCCCCAGATGCCGTTGTTGCCGACGACGATCACCACCGGCAGCTTCTGGCGGACCAGCGACTCGACGTCCATCAGCGAGAACCCGGCCGCGCCGTCGCCCATCAGCACGCAGATCTGCCGGTCCGGGTGACTGACCCGGGCCCCCATCGCGTAACCCATGCCGGTGCCCAGGCAGCCGTACGGGCCCGGGTCCAGCCAGGTGCCGGGCTGGGCCGGCTCCAGGTACCGCCCGGCGTACGAGACGAAGTCGCCGCCGTCGCCGATGGTGATCGCGTCCGGGGCCAGCACCCGACGCAGCTCGCCGTAGATCCGGGCCGGGCGGATCGGGTCGGTCTCGGCCGCCATCTCGGCCGCGTCGCGCGCCTTCGCGGCGTCCTCGGCCACGCGCAGATCGGCGATCCAGTCGGCGTGGTCGGCCCGGTCGCCGGCGTGGTCGGCGAGCGCGGAGAGGATCAGCCGCAGGTCACCCGCGGGGGCGACGGCCGGCTGCACGTGCGTCGCCCGCTGACTGGGCGCGTCGACGATGTGCACCACCTTCGCGTCACCGAAGTCACCGAAGCTGAGCCGGAAGTCCAGTGGGGTGCCCACCACCACGACCACGTCGGCACCGGAGAGCGCGGCCCGGCGGGCCTTGGCGAACGCGAGCGGGTGCTCCGGCGGAAGCGAACCGCGACCCATGCCGTTGGTGAAGACCGGCACCTGCAACGCTTCGGCCGCCTCGCGTAGCGCGGCCACCGCGTCGCTCGCGTAGACGTCGGAGCCGGCGATGATGACCGGCCGCTGCGCCCCGGCGATGAGCAGCGCGGCGCGGCCGACCTCCTCCGGGTCCGGCGCGATCGGGTCGACGCCCGTCACGGTGGGCAGCTCGGTCTCGGCGACCGAGAAGACCGTCTCCAGCGGAAAGTCGAGGAAGGCCGGGCCGCGGTGCGGCGTGAGCGCGGCGTTGAGGGCCGCACCCACCGCACGCGGGATGTCGTCGGTGCTGAACACCGTCTCGGCGTGCTTGGTGACGGGGGCGACGAGCGGCAGGTGGTCCATCTCCTGGAGGCTGCCGGAGCCCCAGCGGAAGGCGGGCGCGCGGCCGCCCAACACCAGCACCGGCGAGGCGTTGAAGAACGCGCTGGTCATGCCGGAGATGCCGTTGGTGACACCCGGCCCGGCGGTGAGCACGGCGAGGCCGGGGCGGCGCTGGAGCTTGGCCACCGCCTCGGCGGCGAAGACCGCGGACTGCTCGTGCCGGACGTCGTAGATCGGGAAGTCGGTCTTGTACGCCGCGTCGTAGAGCGGGAAGACGTGCCCGCCGGAGAGCGTGAACATCTCCCGTACGCCGTGCGCGCGCAGGGCCGCGAGCGCCAACTCGCCGCCGTGACCCTCGATCCGCTCCGTCATTCGCCGCTCCCCTTCGTTCCTCATGACCGAGGCCTCACGCTACTGGCCGGTAGGAACAATGTGAACTGTTCTCGACTAATCGTCAGCGGCCGGTGAAGTCCGGCTTGCGCTTCTCGACGAAGGCGGCCATGCCCTCCCGCCGGTCGTCGGTGGCGAACAACGCCGCGAAGAGCTGGCTCTCCCAGGCCAGGCCCGAGTTCAGATCCATGTCCAGGCCGCCGTCGACCGCAAGCTTCGCCGCGCGCAGCGCCTGCACCGGCCCGGTCAGGTACGGCTTCACGTAGGCGACCGCGGCCTCGTAGACCTCGGCGGCCGGCACCACCCGGTCGGCCAGGCCGATCCGTAGCGCCTCCTCGGCGTCGATCATCCGACCCGTCATGATCAGGTCCTTGGCGCGGGCCGGGCCGACCAGGCGAGCCAGCCGCTGGGTGCCGCCCGCGCCCGGGATGATGCCGAGCTTGATCTCCGGCTGGCCGAGCTTGGCGTCGTCGGCCACGATCCGCCAGTCACAGGCCAGCGCCAGCTCGCAGCCGCCGCCGAGGGCGTACCCGGTGATCGCGGCGACCACCGGCTTGGGGATCCGGGCGATCGCGCCGAGCGCGCTGGACAGGTTGGCGGCCCGATCGGCCATGTCCACGTAGGACATGTCGGCCATCTGCTTGATGTCCGCGCCGGCGGCGAAGACCTTCTCCCCGCCGTACACGATGACGGCGCGGACCTCGGGATCGGCGGTGGCCGCCGTGGCGGCGGCGCGCAACTCCTCCTGCACCTGGGTGTTGAGCGCGTTCATCGGCGGCCGCTCCAGCCGGATCGTGCCGATGCCGCCAGTGGTCTCCAGCCGAACGAACTCGCCCACGCTGCCCTCACTTCCTCGTTGAAGTCGCGTGCCAACCTTACGACCCGGCTCGTTTGGGTAAGTAGTGTGGTGTCAGCCCCGTGGGCGGGAGTCCAGCCATGATCACCTATTACGACGACAGGTCGGTACAGGTCACCTCCAGCACCGTCCGCGTCGACGGTCGCAGTTACGCGCTGGCCGACATCACCATGGTCTGGCACCGCCGTGGCACCCGTTCCTGGCGCGTGCTCGTAGGTCGCGGTGCGATAGGCGCCGCGCTCGCCGGCCCGCTTGTCGCGGCGGTGCTCGGCATCGGCGTGGCCGTCTGGCTGCACCGCTCACCCACCGTGACGATCGCGATCGTCGGCGCGTCGGTGCTCGTCGGGTTGGCCGTCGGGCCGGTCGCCGACTTCCTCTTCGAACACCTGGACCGCTCGTACGCCCGAGGCAGCCGCCAACTGGAGATCTGGGCCCGTTGGCGGGGTCAGCCGGTGCGTCTGCTGCGGACGGGTGACGCGCTGCGCTTCGGGCAGATCTACCGGGCGGTGCAGCGCGCGGTCGAGCACAGCCAACCGGCCCGCCCCGTCACGCGCCGCTAGCCAGCCTGGTTCCGCTCCCTCGCCCACCCGTGCGGTGGACCGCGCCGGCCAGCCGGACGCGGCGCGGGCACGGGCACGGGCACGGGCACGGGCACGGGCACGGGCACGGGCGCAGTGTTCGTGCAATGCCTATGGAGCTGATATCGCAAACGAATCAGATCGAGCCCGCCGCAACATAGCGAAGCGCCGCGATGACACAGCGGCGCCGTGCCACGTGATGTCGCAAACGATTCAGCTCCAAAGGACCATTGCACCATCACCGCTACCCGCCGAACAGCGCCTGACCAATCGCGGGCACCACGCCCACCGCACGCGGCCGAGCTGGGCGCGGTTTGCCCGGCGGTGGTTAGGCTTAGTGATGACCCTCTATTACCGGGACGACGCGGTGCAGGTCACGTCCGAGTCGATCCGGGCAGGCGGTCACGTGATCGCCCTGTCCGACGTGACGTTCGTCTGGCACGCACGGGGGCAGAAGACTCTCGCCGTACGCGGCCGTGTGCTGGGTCGCGGCGTCCTGGTCCTGCTGCTCTCGCTGCCGCCGCTCGTCGCCGTGGTCTGCGTGTTGTCACTCGCCTGGTCGGCGCAGGACCGGGGCAACTGGCAGCTGGCGCTGATCATCCTGGCGGCCTGCGCGGTGGGGGCGCTCGCCCTGGCACCGTTCCTGGAGATCCCCCTCGGCTGGCTGGACCGCTCCTACGAGCGCGGCAGCCACGTGCACGAGCTGTGGGTGCAGCACCACGGCCGGGAGGACCTGCTGGTGCGTACCCCCGACGCGCTACGGTTCGGGCAGATCTACCGGGCCGTGCAGCGCGCCGTCGAACAGCAGGGGGACCATTGACGACCACCCGCCGCGGCGAGGCCGCCGCCCTGGCCGGCCTGCTCGCGGCGGCCGGCGTCACCCATCTGGTACGCCCCGGCGTCTACGACCCGATCGTGCCGCGTGCGCTGCCCGGACCGCCCCGGTTCTGGACGTACGCCAGCGGGGTGGCCGAGCTTGCGGTGGCGGCGGCGGTCGCGAACCCGGCCACCCGGCGGGCCGGCGGTCGGGCCGCCGCCGCACTCTTCGTCGCCGTCCTGCCGGCGAACGTGAAGATGGCCGTGGACTGGCGGCACCGCCGCCCGACGAAGCGGGCCATCGCGTACGGCCGGGTCCCGTTGCAGGTGCCGCTGATCTGGTGGGCGCTGCGGGTGGCCCGCGCCGACGGAACCGGTCGGCGGTCACGCTGACCGGCTCCGTCGGGCGGTCCTGGCACCGGCGACGCACACTTGACCCATGGCGATTCCCCTCCCCACCCCGACCGCAGTGGTCGGCCTGACCCGCTCCGCTCTCGACCAGGCGCTCGGCTCGGCCGCCTCGATGGCCGCCGTGCCCGCCCGCGCGTTCGCGGTGCTGGACGGGGTGGAGGCCCTGCTGGCCAGGATCAACGGTGTGGTCGACCGGATCGAGACGACCCTGGACCGGACCGACCAGGTGCTCACCGACGCCGAGGCCGCGGTCCGCGAGGTGGCAGTCATCAGCGCCGCCGCGACCACCGCCATCGACACGGCCAGCGAGGTGGCCACCGCCGCCGCCGTGGTGGTCGCCGAGGCCGACCGGGTCGCGAGCCGCGCTGCGGAGACGGTGGACACCGCGGCGCAGGCCGCTGCCACGGCGGCCGAACTGCTGACGGCGTACGAGCCGGCGCTGCGCCGGGCCGCGCCGATGGCCGGGCGGTTCGTCGAGGAGCTGAGTCACGAGGAGATCAGCGCGGCGATCCACCTGATCGACGAGCTGCCCAAGCTGAAGGAGCATCTGACTGCCGACATCCTGCCGATCCTGGCCACCCTGGACCGGGTCGGCCCCGACCTGCACGACCTGCTCGACGTCACCCGTGACCTCAAGCTCGCCGTGGCCGGCATCCCCGGGTTGGGCATGCTGCGCCGACGCGGCGAGAAGCTCGCCGACGAGCCCGTGAACTGAGCCACCGCCCGCCGGCCCGGAGGTCAGCAGTCGCAGGTGACGGTCGTGGTGGGTGCGGTGAGGTCGTCGACAGGTCGCCGGGTCAGCCCCGCCTCCGTCACCACCGGCAGCCCCTCCCGCACCCCGCACGTAACTGCGGCGCTTCGCCCGAGCCACCGGCACCAGCCCGATCCGTTGGCTCGTCGACCAGCGGATCCGCGCCAGCCTGACCCTGTTGGAGGAGACGGACGCCGCGGTCAGGCCGGCACGTACAGTTCGTCGATCTCGGCGCGTCGTGGGAGCGCCACCGACGCGCCGAGCCTGCGGACGCAGGCGGCGCCGGCCGCCGACGCCCAGCGCACCGCGTCGACCAGCTCACGCCCCTCGCCCCAGCCGACCGCCAACGCGGCGGTGAACGCGTCACCGGCCGCTGTGGAGTCGACCACGTCGACGGGTACCGCCGGCACGTGCACCTCGGCGCCGTCCCGGTCGACGTACCAGGCGCCCGCATCGCCGAGGGTGAGCACGGCGCGGGGGGTCAGGTCGAGCAACGCCCGGGGCTCCTCCCGACCTCGACCGGCGAGTGCCTGCGCCTCGCCCTCGTTGACGACCAACAGGTCCACGGCGGCGAGCAGGTCGGGCGGGAGGTCGCGTGCCGGGGCGGCGTTCAGGACGACCCTGGTGCCGGCTTCGCGGGCGGCCACCGCGGCGGCGGTGACGGTCTGCACCGGGATCTCCAGTTGGGCGACCAGGACGTCCGCCCCGCGCACCGCGGCCAACTCCTCCTCGGTGAGGCCGACCAGGGCGTCGTTCGCGCCGGGGGTGACAACGATGGCGTTCTCCCCCTGGACGTTGACCATCACCAGCGCCACCCCGGAGGCCCCGTAGACCACGCGCAGGTGGCTGGTGTCCACGCCGGCCGCGGTGATGCGGGCCTTGAGGGTGACGCCGAAGGCGTCCGAGCCGATCGCACCGAGGAAGACACCGGATGCGCCGGCCCGCACCGCGGCCACGGCCTGGTTGGCGCCCTTGCCGCCGGGCACCATCACGAAGTCGGTGCCGAGCATGGTCTGGCCCGGTCGCGGCAGCGCGGGGGCCATCGCGACCAGATCCATGTTGGCGCTGCCCACCACGGCGACCCGGGTCTGCGGCACGGTCGGCTCTGCCCGTCCGACGCTCAGGCGGCGCGAGCCGTGAAGCGGTCGCCCGACCGCTCGACCACAAGTGGCAGCCCGAAGGTCTTGGAGAGGTTGTCACCGGTGAGCGTCTCGGCGAGCAGGCCCTGGGCGACCACCCCGCCCTCGCGCAGCAGCAGTGCGTGGGTGAACCCGGGCGGGATCTCCTCGACGTGGTGGGTGACCAGCACCATCGCCGGGGCGTCCGGGTCGTACGCCAGCTCGGCCAGTCGGGCGACCAGGTCTTCCCGACCGCCCAGGTCGAGCCCGGCGGCGGGCTCGTCGAGCAGCAGCAGCTCCGGGTCGGTCATCAGGGCACGGGCGATCTGCACCCGCTTGCGCTCACCCTCGGAGAGGGTGCCGTAGCGGCGCTCGGCGAGGCCACCGACGCCGAGTTGACCCAGCAGTGCCCGCGCCCGCGCCTCGTCGCCACGGTCGTAGTTCTCCCGCCAGCGGCCGACCACCGACCAGGCGGCGGTCACCACCACATCGCTGACCCGCTCGTCGGCGGGCAGTCGTTCGGCGATCGCTGCGGTGGTGAGCCCGATCCGGGTACGCAACTCGTTGACGTCGGTGCGGCCGATCCGCTCGCCGAGCACGTGGGCGACACCGGTGGTGGGGTGCAGCCGGCCGGAGGCGAGGTTGAGCAGTGTGGTCTTGCCGGCACCGTTGGAGCCGAGCACGACCCACCGCTCGTCCAGTTCGACGTGCCAGGTCAGGTCCTGTAGGAGGGCGGTGCCGGAGCGGCGTACGCCGACGCCGTCGAGGCTGACCACCAGATCCGGGTTCACCGCTCCATCCAACCACGCAGCGCCGGGGTGCCCCCCATGGGCGGCACCCCGGTCATAGGGTGAAGCGCCGTGTCATTGATCACCACGACCGAAGGACGGCTCATGCCCCGTCGACGTCCGGAGCCGCGCGGATGAGCGCGGTCATCGAAATCGAGGGTCTGCGCAAGACCTTCTACAGCGTGCGCAACGGCCGACGGGTGGCGGTGGACGGGTTCGACCTGCTTGTCGAGGCGGGCCAGATCCACGGCTTCCTGGGCCCCAACGGCTCCGGCAAGACCACCACCCTGCGGGCCCTGCTGGGGCTGGTACGCGCGGACAGCGGCCGGATGACCGTGCTCGGCGAACCGTCGCCGGAGCTGCTGCCCCGGGTGGCCGGCCAGGTCGGCGCCATCGTGGAGAGCCCGCAGTTCTTCGGCAACTTCACCGGTCACCGCACGCTGCGGTTGTTGGCCCGCGCTGGTGGAGTGCCGGTCTCGCGGGTGGACGAGGTGCTCGATCTGGTGGGCCTGCACGACCGGGGCGACGAGCGGGTGAAGGGTTACTCGCTGGGCATGAAGCAGCGCCTCGCGGTGGCGTCCGCGCTGTTGAAGGACCCGCGGCTGCTCATCCTCGACGAGCCGGCCAACGGGCTGGACCCGGCGGGCATCCGCGAGATGCGGGACCTGATGCGGTCGCTGGCGGCCAACGGGGTGACGGTGCTGGTGTCCAGTCACATCCTCGGCGAGATCCAGCTGATCTGCGACCACGTCACGATCATCTCGCAGGGTCGGCGGGTGGCGACCGGCCGCGTGGACGAGGTGCTGGCGGGCCACGACCGGCACGAGTTCCTGGTGCGGGTGGCCGAGCCGGAGCGGGCCGTCGAGCTGCTGCACGCGGCCGAGCTGACGGCCGTCGTGGACGGCGAGACGTTGGTGGTGAGCGGGGTGAGCGACCCGACGGTGGTCAGCCGGGTGCTCGGTGAGCAGGGGCTGTGGGTGGGCGAGCTGACGCCGCTGCGGCCGGATCTGGAGAGCGTCTTCCTGGAGCTGACCGGCGCGTACGAGCATCCGCCGGTGCCGCGTCAGGTCGACGACTCGTCGCTGCCGCAGGGCGAAGCTGTGATCGACATCGATCGGGGAGTGGACGCGTGAACCTGGTGCGTGCCGAGGTGGAGCGACTGTCCGCGCGTCGCTTCGTACAACTCATGGTCGTCCTGTTGGTGTTGGCGTTCGCCGTCACCGGGGCGACCACCCTTGCCGGCTCCCACAAGCCGAGCGTCACCGAGCTGAACCTGGCACGGGAGCGAGCCGCCGAGGCGCGGCGCGACCTGGAGGCCACCCACCAGGAGTGCCTGGACCGCCAGAAGGAAACTTTCCCGGTCGACACCGACAGATACGTGCTGGAGCACTGCTCGGCGCTCGACCCGATCCGACAGGAGCGGCTGCCGATCGCGGCCGACTTCCTGCCGGGTGTGTTCAGCTTCGCCGAGCAGGCGCGGCCACTGTTGTACTTCCTCATCGCGTTCCTGGTGCTCTTCGGGTTCCTGGTCGGCGCCTCCTACATCGGCGCGGACCTGAACTCGGGCGGCGTGGTGAACCTGCTGCTGTGGCGGCCGCGCCGGTTGACGGTGCTCGCGACCAAGTTGGGCACCCTGCTCGGCGCGGTGTTGGTGCTGGCCCTGCTGGCGTCGGTGGCGTACCTCGGCACGTTCTGGGTGATCGGGCAGACCGCCGGGCTGCCGGGTCGGCTGGACGGCGACTTCTGGGGTTCGCTCGGCGCGGTGCACGGCCGTGGGCTGGTGCTGGTGCTGCTGGCCTCGGCGCTGGGCTTCGCGATCGCCACACTGGGCCGGCACACCTCGGCGGCGCTCGGCGTGTTCGCGGCGTACGTGGTGGTCTGGGAGTTGGGTGCCCGGGTCGTCCTGGAGATCATCGACGCGCCGAGGTCGGACCTGTTCATGCTCTCCAGCCACATCGGGGCATGGCTCAGCGGCGGGGCGCGGTTCTACGACGAACAGGTCTGCGTGGGCAGCAACGGCCCCTACTGCGACGGGTTCTACACGGTCAGCTGGGGGGCGTCGCTGCTGGTGCTGCTCGTGCTCACCGGTGGGCTGACCGCTGCGGCGTTCACCGTGTTCCGACGCCGCGACCTGATCTGAGGCTGCTCCGGGCCGCCCGTCCCGCGACGGGCGGCCTGACGGGCCAGGTCGCCCGGTCATGCGGCAAGAGCTTGCACCATACGGACGTGCGGTGAAATATTTCTTCACATGACCGCCGCAGCGGGCTCAGCCGACGGTGGA
The DNA here is from genome assembly GCF_053605225.1 of Micromonospora sp. NPDC003944. NCBI lineage: Bacteria > Bacillati > Actinomycetota > Actinomycetes > Micromonosporales > Micromonosporaceae > Micromonospora > Micromonospora sp. NPDC003944. The sequence goes on along the minus strand of NZ_JBSGIV010000032.1, from coordinate 50,712 downwards.
GCCGAACACCTCGTCGCGGACCGCGTCCAGGGCGGTCCGCAGCGCGCCGCGCAGGATCGGCTCCTCGGTCAGCCCGGTCGGCACCACCCGTGGCTGGACCAGGGTGATCGCCGCGACCTCCTGCTGCACCCGGTCGGCGAGCGCCGCGCCGCCGGCCTGGCCCACCTCGCCGGCGAGCACGACAAGCGGTGGGTCGAGCACCACGCAGGTGCTTGCCACGCCGAGCGCCAGGCGGCGGGCCAGCTCGTCGAGCATCGGGCCACCGTCGGCACCGGCCGCGACGGCAGCACGGACCGCCTCGGCGGCGTCGCCGTCCGGGTAGCCGTGCTCGGCGGCCACCGCGCGCACCGAGTCCGCGCCGACCAACTGCTGGAAGGCCGGCTTGGCGCGGCGGGACACGTCGCGCGGGATGGGCGCTCCGGGCACCGGCAGGTAGCCGATCTCACCGGCCGCGCCGCTGCTGCCGTGGTGCAGCCGCCCGCCCAGCATGATCGCCAGACCGACGCCGGCGCCCACCCAGACCAGCACGAAGTCCGACAGCCCCTGCGCCGCACCGGACTGCGCCTCGGCCACCGCGGCCAGGTTGACGTCGTTCTCGAAGACCACTGGCGTGTGCAGGTCGTCCCGCAGCGCGGCGAGCAGACCGCTGTGCCAGCGCGGCAGGTTGAAGGCGAAGGTGATGTCGCCGGTGCCGGGGTCGACCAGGCCCGGCGTGCCGAGCACGATCCGTCGTACGCTGCTGAGCTGCGCCTGGGCGCTGCTCGCCGCCTGCACGACGGCGTTGTGCACCACGCCCACCGGGTCGTCGGTGTCCCTTGTCGACTGCTCGACCTGGCCGATGACCGCGCCGGTGATGTCGGCGCACGCGGCCACCACCCGGTCCGGCCCGACGTCCACGCCGACCACGTGGGCGCTGCCCGGGCGGACGGCGTAGAGCTGGGCGTTCGGCCCTCGCCCGCCGGCCTGCTCGCCGACCCGCGCGACGAGGCCGCGCTCCTCCAGCCGCTCGACCAGCTGCGAGGCGGTGACCTTCGACAGCCCGGTCAGCTCGCCGAGCCGAGCCCGGGTCAGCGGGCCGCGCTCGAGGAGCAGCTCCAGCGCGGCACGGTCGTTGAGCGCCCGCAACAGGCGGGGGGTGCCGGGCAGCCGGGTCGCACTCATGACACGTCCTCTAGTTTTAGTAAACTTTGCTAACTGTAAACCGACCTGCGAACGGGTAGCCGTAGCGTAACGGTCACCCGACGGTGGGACGCTCGGCCGAGTCGGCAGGGCCAAGACCACCGACCGGTACGACGTTTCGTACCCGTGGGGCACCGAAGGGGGAGATCACGTGGGTTTGGATCCAGGACTGCGCCGGCTGGCGTTGGGCACACTGCTGGCCGCGTACCCGGGCCCGGTCCCGCCGGACTGGGCTGTCGACCTGCTCGCCGACGGGTTGGCCGGGCACACCCTGTTCGGCACCAACGTGTACGACCCCGCACAGGTGGCGGCGAGCACCGCCGCGCTGCGCGCCGGCCGGCCGGACGCGCTGATCGCCATCGACGAGGAGGGTGGCGACGTGACCCGGCTGGCGCACGCCACCGGCAGCCCGTACCCCGGAAACGCCGCCCTCGGTGCGATCGGCGACGTGGCTCTCACCCGACGGGTCTACCAGTCGATCGGCGCCGAGCTGGCCGCGCTCGGCATCACCGTCAACCTCGCCCCCACCGTCGACGTGAACACCGCCGACGACAACCCGGTGATCGGCACCCGGTCCTTCGGCGCGGACCCGGTGCGGGTGGCCGCCCACTCGGCCGCCGCCGTGGCCGGGTTGCAGGCCGCAGGCGTGGCCGCCTGCGCCAAGCACTTCCCCGGGCACGGCGCCACCGTCACCGACTCCCACCACGAACTCCCCACCGTGGACGCTCCGCTGGGCCTGCTCCGCCAACGGGACCTACCGCCGTTCGCGGCCGTCGTCGCCGCCGGGGCGCGCGCCGTGATGACCGCGCACATCCGGGTGCCGGCGCTCACCGGCGCCGACCCGGCCACCTTCAGCCGGGCCGTCCTGGTCGACCTGCTGCGCACCGAGTACGGCTTCACCGGCACCGTCATCACCGACGCGCTGGAGATGAAGGGTGCCGCGGTGGCCGCCGGCGGCGTCGGCCCGGCCGCGGTCCGGGCCCTGAGCGCGGGCGCCGACCTGCTCTGCATCGGCGCGAAGGTGGACGCCGAGCTTGTCGAGCGGGTGGCCGTCGAGATCGTCGACGCGCTCGCCGACGGCCGGCTCCCGACGGCACGGGTGGAGGAGGCGGCCGGCCGCGCCGCCGACCTCGCCGCCTGGACCCGGGCCGCCGGCTCGTCGCCGGCCACCGGAGACACCGAGCTGGGGTACGCGGCAGCGCGCCGCGCGGTCCGAGTGGACGGCCTGCTCACCGGCCTGGACCAGCCACTCGTGGTGCAGCTGCACACCGAGTCGACGATCGCCGAGGGTCGGGTGCCGTGGGGCCTCGGTCCCCACCTGCACGGCGTGTCGGAGATCCGGGTGATCGCCACCGAGACCAACCCGGCAACGCTGCGCGGGTTGGCCGGTGACCGTCCCATCGTGCTGGTCGGGCGACACCTGCACCGGCTGCCCGGCGGCCCGGAGTTGATCGCCGACCTGGCGGCCCAGCACCCGGTGACAGTTGTGGAGATGGGCTGGCCGGCGCAGTGGCGGCCGGCGGGCGTCCGCGCCTTCGTCACCACCTACGGTGCGAGCCACGCCAACGGTCGCGCGGCGGCCGAGGCGCTCGGCCTGGCCGGCTGACCGCACGCAACGTCACCGGGCAGGTCGGCACGCCGATCAGACTCTGCCGCAGGTCAAGTCCACTTTTCGACACTCCGAATCGACAGCTTGAACCTTGCTCAGACCCTGTTCGATACGTAGCGTGATCGACACGTAGCGGCTCGCCCACAGCGGGGCCGCTACCACCGGAACCGGGGCCTGGGGGGAGGTTGCGGACCGTGGATCCGGCCCGGGATCCACGGTCCGCGCCCATCGCTCGCTCAGCGCGGATAGACCCCGTACGCGCGCCAGCCCCGGTCCGGGAAACCTGCCGCTTCGGCGACCCGGGCCGAGGCGTGATTGTCCCGCTCGTGCAGGTAGGTGGGGACCGCCCCCTCGTCGAGCACCCGCCGCGCCGCCTGGGCCACGAGTCGACGGGCGAGGCCGCGCCCCTCGGCCGCCGACACGGCGCCGACGGCCAACTCGTGCCCGTACGCGTCGTGCCGTTTGATCGCGGCACCGGCCAGGTAGCCCCCGTCGGGGTCACGGACCACAAGCACCTGCCGGTCGAAGAGGCGCAGCCACGGCGGCAGCCCGGGGGCGGTCGGCTCGGTCCACTCCCCCACGTCGGGCAGCGGCGCGGGTGCAAGGCTCCACCGGAAGGGGCCGTCGTGCACGCAGAACTCAGGCCGACCGACGGCCTCCGGCAGCGCGGCCAGCAGCCGAGCCGGCGTACGACCAACCAACGCGCGGACCGCCGCCACGTGGTCCGGCGCAACGGAGAGCACGGTGCTCTGCCCGGTGTCCACGGCGAGCGCGGGGCGTAGCCGGCCATCCCAGGCCGGTTCGGCCCGCCGCTGGGAGGCGACCACGTGCAACCCCGGCCCGGCCGGCCACTGGCCGAGCCAGGTGGCCAGGTGCAGGTGAAGGCGCCGGTCGAGCATGCGCACCTCCCCCGTCACCCGAACAGTCGTGGATCACCGTACGCCGGACGGCGGGGCCGGGCGCACCATACGTCCGGGCCGGGCAAGACAGGGGTACGGGAACCATCTGCATAAATCGACCGTCATATGTATTTCCATACCTGGACACCTTTGTTTGGGACGGTGAACGCATGCCGATTCAGCCGAACGACAGCTACCAGCAGGACCCCGAGCGACTCTGGCAGGCGGCGGAGGCCGTCGGGGGCAATCCGCCCCAGCCGCGCTACCGGAACCCGCGGACGGTCGGCAGCGGAGCCCTGTCCTGGGCCGGGCTGAACATGCTCCCCGTCGGCAGCTCCAGTCGACACCGCCTGAACACCCACTGACGCACCACGGCCGGCACCGCAGGCTCGCGAGATCGTTGCCGCGTTCGATCAGGTGGAGATGGACTTCTCCGGGTCCGCCGACGCCTGGCGCTATGGCGGCGGTCGCGACCTGGGCTCGCTCGCCGAGCAGGCACGCGATGCCGAGGCAGCCTGATGGCGCATCACCGCTGCCACCGGCCAGCCCACCGAGTGGGTGGCACCAAAGGGCAGCCTCTGACGGTCGCCCCGGGCGACACACCGGAGGAGGTCCAGCGGCGGCTTTCGCACACCTGTCGGGTAATTTCTTGTGGTCCGCCATCCCGGCCTACGACAGGAGAAGCTCCGCGCATGGGCAAGAAGACGATCCACGTCTCCGACTTCACCGGCACGGTTCTGCAGCAGGACGACGAGGTGGTCCGCGTCGTCGTGCTGGAGCACCCGGACCTGGTCGCCGGGCCCGTGCAGTTGGACGCCACTCCCGGCGAGGTGGAGAGCATCGACGATGCCGCGCTGGACGTGGCGGTGGTCGAGATCCACGACCGGCACGGCAACGGTGAGCCCCGCCGGGTGGTGTTGACCGCAAGTGAGTTCGACGCGATGGCCACCGACGTGCCGATGGCGCAGCTGTTGAAGACGGCCGAGCGGGTTCGCCCACCCAAGGCCCGCAAGAGCGCCGAGAAGATCGACTACGGCACGTTGGAGCACGCCGGCAAGCCACACCGGGGCCGGGTCACCGAGGAGGAGGCCCGCCTGGTGCGCGAGCAGCTCGACGAGGTCAACAAGCGCCTGGCCGACGCGGGCGTACGCCAGATCGACCCGACCGATCCGGAGCACGCCCTGCGCTACGGCTTCCCCGAGGCGTCCTGACCTCGGTTCCTACTTCTGCGCGATGACGGCGAGGATGGCGGCGAGGTCGGCCTCGACCGCCGCCTTCTCCAGGCCGAGGTCGGTGAGCACGCCAGCCCCGTCCTCGTGCTCCAGCAGGGCGAGCAGGATGTGCTCGGTGCCGATGTAGTTGTGCCCGAGGCGCAGCGCCTCCCGGAAGGTCAGCTCCAACGCCTTCTTGCCCCGCGCGTCGTACGGGATGAGGTCCGGGACCTGCTCCGCCCGCGGTGGCAGGACGGCGCCAACCGCCTCCCGTACGACCTCGGGCGTGGCGCCCCGATTAGCCATCACCCGGGCCGCCAGCCCCTCCGGCTCGGCCAGCAGGCCCAGCACCAGGTGCTCGGGGCCGATCTCGGCGTTGCCGCTGGCGCGGGCCTCCTCCTGCGAGGCCATCACGACGTTGCGGGCGCGCGGGGTGAACCGGCCGAAGCCGGCGTTCGGGTCGAGCGCCCCGGCGTCTGTCGCCTTCGGCACGAAGCGCTTCTGGGCGGCCTGCTTGGTGACGCCCATGCTGCGGCCGATGTCGGTCCAGGAGGCACCCGAGCGCCGGGCCTGGTCGACGAAGTGCCCGATCAGGTGGTCGGCGACCTCGCCGAGGTGGTCGGCGACAAGCACCGCGTCGGTGAGCTGGTCGAGTGCGTCGGTGTGCAGCTTCTTGATCGACTGAATGAGGTCGTCGAGCTTCAGCGCGTTGCTCAGCTGGCTGGGTTCCGTCATGCGTCAACTATAGGTTGACGGCAGCTCTTCGTCAACCCTGGGTTGACGCCTGTGCTGTCATCAGACCCCTGGTCCCGCGTACTCCGGCAGGAGCTTGGCGACGGCCTCCGGCGAGGGCATGGCGGCGATCTCCTCGGCGACCGCGCGGGCCGCGTCGCGCTGCTCGGCGCTGCGGTGCTGCGGCAGCAACCGGTGGGCCTGCTCGGCGATGGCCCCCGCGTCCGTCTCTCCAGGGAGGAGCCGAAGACCGACCCCGGCCGCGCTGAGGGCCTCCGCGTTTGCGAACTGGTCCGCGCCCTGCGGAAGCAACAACTGGGGTACGCCCGCCGCGAGCGCGCCGAGGGTGGTGCCGCTGCCTCCGTGGTGGACCACCACGTCGACGAGCGGCAGCAACTCCGCCTGCGACACCCACGGATGCACGCTGACCTGGTCGGGGATCTCTCCCAGCTGTTCCAGGGGCACCCGGCCCGCCGCGACCACCACCTGCGCGTCAAGCGTCGCCAGACCGGCGATGGCGGTGCGGAGCAGCTCCGGCGTGCCGAACGCCGTACCGAGGGTCAGGTAGACCAGCGGCCGGCCCACCCGAACGGGCAGCGGGGCCGGGGTGGAGAACGCGACAGGTCGCAGCTCGATGCGACGTTCGGTGGCGAGGAAGTCCCCGTCCTGCAACGAGGGCGGCCAGATGTCCAGGTGCGGCCGACCGACGACCTCGGCGTTCCTGGTGGGGAGTTCCAGGCCGATGCCCTCGGGGAACATCCGGCCGAACCCGTGCCACAGGCCCGGTATCCCGGCCCGGTGAGCCGCCACCGCCGCCCCCGGCAGCCCCCACTCGTGCACCACGAGGTCCGGCCGCAGCCGCGCCAGTTCCGGTTCGAGATCCTCGGCGTACACCTCGTAGAAGGCGTCGCCGGGACGGAACGGCCGCAAGCCGTTCGCGGCGAGCGGCGCGTGCACCTCCGTACCGGCGGCGAAGTGGACCTCGTGCCCGGCGTCCCGGGCGGCGACCGCGAGCGGGATCAGCGGATAGGTGTGACCGACTGACGCAAGACTTGCGAACAGCACACGCATGACCGCGAACCCTACCGGCCGCACCGTCGGCCCGGTCGGGTCCGACGGCCCGGATACGGTGGGTCCGGTCAAGTCGGGAGGGCGGGTCATGCGTCTGCACGTGGGGTGCGCGATGTGGAGCCACAGGTCGTGGCCGGGCCACCGGCTGCCGCCCACCGAGCGCCTGGCGCACTACGCCAGCTGGTGTGACGCCGTGGAGGGCAACACGACGTTCTACGCGACCCCGACCCGGGAAACGGTGGCCTCGTGGGCCGCGCAGACGGATCCCGAGTTCCGGTTCGTCCTCAAGCTCCCCAAGGTCATCACGCACGAACGCCGACTCACCGACGTCGACGAACCACTGCGCACCTTCCTGGACGCCATCGAGCCGCTCGGCCCACGCGCCCACGCCCTCTGGATCCAGCTACCCGGCTCGTTCGCGCCCGCCGACGTCCCGGTTCTGAAGCGTTTCCTGGAGCGGCTTCCACAGTCCCACCGCTACGCGGTGGAGGTGCGCCATCAGGCGTTCTTCACCGAGGACCGAGCAGCCCGACTGCTCGGGGAGACCCTCGCCGCCGCCCGCGCCGAGTGGGTCCCCTTCGACACGACAGCCTTCTTCACCAGCCCGCCCACGAGCGACGCGGAGCGGGACGCCTGGACCAAGAAGCCGCGCGTGCCGCTGCGGTCCGTCGCGCTGACCGACCGGCCGATCGTCCGCTACCTCGGTCGCGACGACTCGACGCGCACGGTCGAGGGGTGGCAGCGGTGGGTCGACGTGACAGCCACTTGGCTGCGCGAGGGGCGCTCGCCGACGATGTTCATCCACACTCCGGACAACGCCGACGCGCCGGCGCTCGCCCGCCGGTTCCACGACGAGGTACGGGCCCGCGTGCCCGAACTGGACCCGCTGCCCGAGCCGATCCCGGTCGAGCCGCTGACGTTGTTCTGACCGGCTCGTCAGCCCTGCCGGTCCAGCAGTTCGTCGAGATGGGTCGCCGTGCTGATCAACGAGAGGTGGCTGAACGCCTGCGGGAAGTTGCCGATCTGCGCACCTGTCGGCGCGATCTCCTCGGAGTAGAGGCCGAGCGGGTTACTGAAGGTGAGCATCTTCTCGAAGGTCAACCGCGCGTCGTCGATCCGGCCGGCCTGGGCGAGGGCCTGCACGTACCAGAAGGTGCACATGCTGAAAGTGCCCTCGGTGCCGGCCAGGCCGTCCGGCGAGGCGTTCGGGTCGTAGCGGTAGACGAGGCTGTCGGAGACCAACTCGGCGTCTATCGCCCGCAGCGTCGACTCCCACATCGGATCCATCGGCGAGATGAAGCCGAGCCCGGGCATGGCAAGCAGTGAGGCGTCCAGGATGTCGGTGCGGTAGTGCTGCACGAAGGCTTGCCGCCCCGAGTGGAAGCCACGCGTCATGACCTGCTCGTAGATGGTGTTGCGTTCGGTCGCCCAACGGGTGGTGTCACCCGGGCGCCCACGCCGCTGCGCGAGGCGGATGGCGCGGTCCAGCGCCACCCAGGCCATCATCCGTCCGTAGGTGAAGTCCTGCCGCCCGGACCGGGTCTCCCAGATGCCGTCCTCGGGCTGGTCCCAGTGCTCGCAGAGCCAGTCCATCAACTCCGCCGTCTTGCGCCACCCCTCGTACGGCGCGACCAGGCCGTTCCGGTCGGCGAGTTCCAGGGAATTGAGCGCCTCGCCGTGGATGTCGAGTTGCAGCTGACCCGACGCGGCGTTGCCGATGCGCACCGGCGCCGACCCGCGGTAGCCCTCCAGATGGCTGAGCACCTCCTCGGGCAGGTCCGGTGAGCCGTCGATCCGGTACATGATCTGTAGGGGCAGATCAGGGTCCCGGGCGTCCCGGATGCGCGCGTCGAGCCAGAGCAGATACTTCTGGGCCTCGTCGGTGAAGCCGAGCTTCAGCAGCGCGTGCACCGAGAAGGACGCGTCCCGGATCCAGGTGTAGCGGTAGTCCCAGTTCCGCTGCCCGCCGATCTGCTCAGGTAGCCCCGCGGTGGGGGCGGCGACCAGGGCGCCGGTCGGCGCGTACGTCATCAGTTTCAGGGTCATCGCCGACCGCTCGACCGCCTCCCTCCAACGGCCCCGATAGCGGGAACGATCCACCCACCGCCGCCAGAAGTCGCGGGTCTCGGCGAGCAGTTCGCACGCCTCCTCGGTGCTGAGCGCGCGGGGCGCGTGCGGACAGGCCGTCTCCAGGACCACTCCGCCGACGTCGCCGGCGTGCAGCCTGAACCGGGCCGATACGCCCTGCGCGTCGCGGTTGATGGCCCCCGCGTCGATCAGCCCTTTCGCGTCCTTGAAGAGGGTGAGGGCGAAGCTCAGTGTCTGGCTGCGGAAGACGTCGCCCTCGGGGTGCACCTCAAGCTCGAACGGGTCGCGGCCGTAGTTGAACCGGGGCTGACAGTCGAAGCGGAACGGCATGCTTCCCCGGATCATGCGGACCAACCGGATCAACCGGTGCCGGTCGGTGGCTTCTTCGCCGGTGACGGGCATGAAGTCCAACAGCTCACCGACACCGTCGGCGCTGTGGAAGCGGGTGATCAGGATTGGTGTACCGGGCAGGTAGAGCTGCTTGCTCGTGTAGTCGACGCCGTCGGGCGAGAGTTGGAAGTGGCCCCCGTTGCGGCGGTCCAGCAGCGCGCCGAAGACGCTCGGCGAGTCGAAACGGGGTGCGCAGAACCAGTCCACGGTCCCGTCTGTGCTGATCAACGCGGCGGTTTGCAGATCACCGATCAGACCGTGGTTCTCGACTGCCGGGTAACTCTCCATGCTGTCCCCCGCCATCCGTGCCGGCATGACGGCGACTACCCGGCGCCCGACGAAAGATGCGGCTCGCCGAGGGGCTGCCCCCGGCCCGGGACGGGGCGTGTCGACGGTGTCGGCCCCGTCCCGGAACGCGCTCGGTGGCTCAGATCGCGCGGAAGCTCGTGTACTGCCCGGCCGGATAGGTCCGCAGCGTGCCGACGCCTGTCGCCTGCCCGGTGCAGTCCGCGGTCCGGTAGAAGGTGACGTCCTGGAAGCCGCTCCAACCGACGTGGCTGTCGGCGGTCGAGGGCAGCGGCGCGCAGGCGCCGGTCGGTGCCGGGACGTTCAGGACGGCGGTGGTGAAGGTCCCGCTGTAGAAGGTCAGACCGGACTCCTGCGCCGAGGCGGGCGAGGCCAGGACGCCGAGCCCGGCGGTCATGATCGCGGACATGGTCAACACCGCTGCGGTCCGGACTGCTCGTACTCGCATGCGCACTCTCCTATGCATCGATGGATTCCCCACCATCCTCACCACGCTTAGTTGACAACGCAACAATTTAGTTGAACTATTCAGCAACTTCACAGCGGGAGCACGACATCATCGAACCCGCGCGGAATCGCGGAAGCGTAGCTTCCGCAATCGCCGATAGCGTCAGCACCGACGACATCGACGAGAGGACACCCGATGAGCCTGCGCGGATTTGCCACACTCAACATCTGGGCGGACGACGTGGCCGCGGCCACGGCCTGGTACGCGGACTTCCTCGGCATCGAGGCGTACTTCATGCGCCCCGGCCCCGACGGACGCCCGGCCTACACCGAGTTCCGCATCGGGGACTACCAGGCCGAGCTGGGCATCATCGACCGCAGGTACGCGCCGGCCGGCGCGGCTGTCGGGCCCGGCGGCGTGGTCATGCACTGGTGCGTCGACGACCTGGACGCGACAGTCGAACGACTGTTGGCGATGGGTGCCACGGAGTACCAGCCGATCACTGCGCACGGGGGCGAGGGCTTCATCACCGCGGCGGTCGTCGACCCGTTCGGCAACGTGCTGGGCGTCATGAAGAACCCGCACTACCTCGACGTCCTCGCCTCGCTCACGTCGGCCTGACGTGGACGTCACCGGATGGCCGGCCGCCGCACCAACTCCGCCGCCCGGTCGGCGTCGAGCCCGCTGGCGATGAGCAGGTCGTGGGCGGCCGTCCGGAACTCGCCCGCAGCGATCATGCCGGAGTAGCCCAATCGGTGGGTGTGTGGGCGGGTGGGGTCCGAGGCGGCATCCCCCTGCGCCCGCCCGATCAGTTCGACGGCGGCCAGGATCTGCTGGCGCGCCTCCCCCGGGTCGTCCCGCGTGCGGATCGCGCATCGCAGGGTCTGCACACTCGAGGCGAACAGGTCGATCGCCGCCGGAAACTCCGCCGGCACCGGCTCATCGTCCCGCAGCGCCTTGGTGAGCCGTCTCGCGATCGACCGACAGCTGTGCAGGCTGCGCTCCATGTGCCGGACGGCCTCGGTGTAGAAAGCCAGGGATGGGCGTTCACGCCAGCGCAGCGGCGCCAGTCGGACCACCTCCTGGGCAGCGTCGAGCCCTTCGTCGAGCGCGGTCAGCCGGGGGCTGAGGTCACGCAGCGCCCCCAGACTCCGCTGGGCCTCGCCGAGGTCGCGACGGCCGAGCGCCGCCGCCAGGTCGTGCAGGGCGGCGATGGCCGGGTCGAGGACAGGTTCGGCCAGCCGCTGCACCGTCCGCTGCGGGTGGATGGGCACCACGAGCAGACCGACCGCCAGCCCGATCAACCCGCCGACCGCGGCGTCGACGAAACGGGGTACGGACAGGTCCCGCACGGGTGGTTCCAGGGTGGCGATGAGCACCGCGGTGCCACCAGCCTGGGTGAGCAGTGAACCGCCGCCCTTGAGCAGCACGGCGACGATGATGGCCAGCACGACGACCGCGCCGGTCTGCCAGGCCCCGATGCCGAACAGCGGCATGAGCGTGTCACCCACGGCGAGCCCGAGGACGACCCCGACCAGCAACTCGACGGTGCGCCGCAGGCGTGAGCCCATCGAGGCGGCCACGATGCCGACCGCGGTGGTGGGCGCCAGCACCGGGGCGGGGTTGTCCAGGAACTGGTACCCCACGAACCAGGCGAGCGCCGCCGCGATGCCGGCCTGCACGGCGAGCAGCCCGTAGAGGCGGAGACGCCAGACGCGGGACCTGACCCCGTACCGCACCCGCCCGCGGAGGACGGCCCAGGCCCGATCGACCCGGGACTGCCCGTACGGGTCCGGGTCGGAGGCGGCTGCCGACTCCTGCGTGGCGGGCATCCGCGCCGTTTACCCAGCTCAGGCCGACCTATCCGGCGAGCGGGCCGAAACGTGTACGTGTCAGGTCAGTGGGCGGGATTCGGGGTGTGCGGGAGTTTGCCGAGCTGACGCCAGTTCGTCTCCGCGACGTCGACACCGTAGTGCTTGGCGGCGGCGAGAATGTTCTGGAACGCCAGGTCACGCTCCTTGTCGGTGACGCCCTGCACCTGGTCGAACCGGGCGACGGCGTTACGGACATGGCCCGCGTCGGTCATCGGCTCCTTGCGCTTGTCGGGGAACGCGAAAACGCTCTCCGGCAGCTCGCGCTTGTCCTTGTCCGACAGGCCGCCGTGCTTCTCGTGGGGTTTCCAGGTTGATGTCATCTCCCACGCGTACCCACCCGAACAAGATCCATACCATGCGGCCGACGCACGCGCGACCCAAGCCCTTCCCCGGTGAGTCCCTTGTGGAGTGCGAGCATGGCCGGCATGGATATCTACGAGGACGCCCGTACGGTGTCGCGCTCGGACCTGGCCGCCTGGTTGCGTCAGCTGGCGAACCAGCTGGAGTCCGATGGGCGGCTCTTCTACGGCGCGGCGGGTTCCGTGTCCGTGGCGGACACCGTCCGGTGCGAGTTGGAGATCGAGCAGGAGAGCGAGACGGAGGTGTCCGTCGAGATCGAGTTCTCGTGGACCGTGCCGGCGTCCGTGCCGGCCGTGGACGAGGTCGAGGAGTCTCCGAGCGCAGACCAGCAGGCCGAGGCCACGCCGGAGGCGTGACCTCGGGTCGACGACGTGTCGCACGGCGGCCATCGATGCTGGTGGCCGCCACCGTCGTCACCCCGCTGTACGAACGGTCCGGAGCGGCCCCGGAGACGCGGTGACCTGCTCCGCAACGAGATCCCGAACGGGTCGAGAGGAACGATGACGAGCGCAACACCCGGTTGGACGCACCGGCTGGCCGACGCCTGCCAGGAGTTGACGACCGCCCCGTGGTTCAGTCTGGCCAGCTTCCTCGTCATCGTCCTCAACGCGGTGGCGCTGGGCCTGGAGACGTACGGCCGAACGATCGCGCTGGCCGGAGCCCCGCTCCAGACCATCGAGTACGGGTGTCTGGCGTACTTCGTGGCCGAACTCCTGACCCGGTTCGGGGCGCACCTGCGACGGCCAGGGGAGTTCTTCCGCGATCCGTGGAACGTCTTCGACCTGCTCATCATCGTGGCGCCACTGGCGCCCGGCGTACGCGAGAACGTCACGATGTTGAGGCTGTTGCGCCTCGCCCGCATCGTCCGCGCGTTCCGCCTCTTCCCCAGCCTGCGGGTGATCCTCGTCGGGATCCGGCGCAGCCTTCCCGGGCTCGGCAGCTTCCTGCTGGTCACGGTCCTCGTGCTGTACGGGTACGCGATGCTCGGCTGGATGTTGTTCGGCGTGGCGATTCCCGAGCGGTACGGCACGGTGGGGCAGGCGATGCTCACGCTGTTCCTGCTGTTGTCGCTTGACGGCATCACCGACACCCTCCAGGTCGGCCGGGAGGTCACCGAGTGGGCGGTGTTGTACTACGTCTCGTACATGGTCGCCGCCTGTTATCTGCTGACGAACCTCCTGGTGGGGGTGGTCCTGAACGCCCTGGACGAGGCCCACCAGGAGGAGCGCGCGGCGGCGGCGCGGGTTGCCCGGCCGGAGGCCGGCAACGACGTCGGCGAGCCGACCGTGCACGAGCAGTTGGCACAGCTACGCACGATCATCGCCGACCTGGAGCACCGACTGCCGAGGGCCGAGGACGCGGCTCAGACGACACGACAGTCCCCTGTGGACGGTGTCCGCGCGTGATGATCTAATTCATCCGCTAGATCCACTTCCGGGTGGGATGTCCCACCTGCTGCTCGTAGGAGATCGCATGAGCGTCACCGCCGACTTCAGCAAGCTCGTCGTCAAGGCCTACCAGGACAAGACCCTCGCCGAGCTGGTCGACTCCCCCGTGAGCGCCCTCACCGGCGTCAGCGCGGGGGACGCCAAGCTGCTCAAGGAGGCGTTCAACATCACCACCGTGGGCGACCTCGGTCGCAGCCCGTACTTCCGCACCGCACAGGCGCTGGTCGCCCTGAGCGCCGCCAAGTAACAACGCCGGCAGCGCCGGCTGGGGGCATCGATCGTCAGACCTGACGGTCGGTGCCCCACTGCATTTCCGGCAGGCAACCTTCTTTAAGGAAGCTTTAGGAAGCTGTCGGTGGAGATCGGGAAACGCCTACCATACGGCGGCCGTGGCCGTCCGGGTCAGCGCCGTCGTCTGCTCGATGGGAGTGACCCGTGTCGTACGCCTCGTTGCCCGAACCGGACGCGAGCCAACCGCCGTCCCGTCACCGGCAGCCGAGTTGGTTCGTTCGCAACCGGCTGGGCTTGGCCGCTGGCGCGGCGGTCGCGCTCGTCGTCGCGGCGGCCGGCGTGTACCTCGGCAACGGTGACGTGACGCCCGAACCCTCGAACGCGGCCAACGCTCAGGAGTACCAGTCGCCGTCGGCCGGGCAGACCGGGTCACCGAGCGCGGTGGGGTCGACCTCCGCGACACCTGCTGTCTCGATGACCCCGTCGGCGTCCACGACACCGTCGACCTCGGCCACGCCGAAGGTCCCCACCACCGGCTGGATTCCTGTCGACCGGGCCGCCTGGAAGGCGCAGGCCGACGCGTACCGGGCGTTGAAGGCCGACCCCGTCCCGTCCGGGGTGGGCAACCTCCCGGAGTTCCGGGCGGACTGCCAGTACAGCCACCGGCTGCCGGACGACCCGATCGTGGCCCCCGGCCTACCCGGCGCATCCCACATGCACTCGTTCGTCGGCAACAAGGCCGTCGACGCGAACACCGTCGCCGGAGACCTGACGAAGTTCACGGCCACCTCCTGCAAGCCGGTCCAGGACCACTCCGCCTACTGGGTGCCCACGCTCTACGACAACGCGACCGGAAAGCCGGTCGAGACCAGCGGGTTCCGGGTCTACTACCGCTCGCTCGCGAAGAACTCGACAGGCCAGATGCCGATGCCCAACGGCCTGCGCATGATCTCCGGCGACGCCAAGAAGAAGAAGCCGACGCCCCGTGGCGCGACAGGCCAGTTCTACTGCGCCTTCTACGGCCCCGGCGACCTCGACGGCATCGCCCGCAGCACCAACGGCAACTGGCCCATCTGCGGTGGCGACGCGACGCTTCACTTCATGATGCAGTTCCCCGACTGCTGGGACGGCAAGCACCTGGACAGCCCGAACCACAAGGACCATGTGGCGTACGGCAGCGGCAACGCCTGCCCGAGCAGTCACCCGGTCCGGGTCCCGGCGATCACCTTCGACATCCAGTACCCGGCGAAGGGCACCCCGGCGGGCTACTACCTCTCCTCCGACAAGGAGGGCAAGAGCGCCTCGTCGATGCACGGCGACGCGTTCGTCATGTGGGACGTCACGACCATGAACAAGCGCACCAAGAACTGCGTTCAGGGGCGCCGGACCTGCGACAACTACGGCTACCAGAAGTAGCCGGGGCCAGGCCCGTGTCGGCCTGGCCCCGGGGTCTGGTCGGGTCAGCTACGCAGCGTCCACTGCTGGTTCGTGCCGCCGTTGCAGGACCAGAGGATCATCTTCGTGCCGTTCGCGGTGGCGGCGCCGTTGGCGTCGAGGCAGAGCCCGGACTGGGCGTTCGTCACGGTGCCGTTGGCGTTGACGTTCCACTGCTGGTTCGTGCCGCCGTGGCAGTCCCAGATGATGACCTGGGTGCCGTTGGCCGTGCCGTTCCCGGAGGCGTCCAGGCACTTGTTGCCGTAGACGGTCAACTGCCTGCTGCTGGTGTGGGTCCACCGCTGGTTGGTGCCGGTGGAGCAGTCCCAGAGTTGCGTCTGCGTGCCGTTGGTGGTGGAGGAGTTGGGCACCTCGACACAGCGGCCGGACTGGGCACCCACGAGCTGCCCCTGCCCCGTACCACTGCCGCCGCCCTGCTGCTGCCGGACGATCGCTGTCGACTCGGCCGACCTGTTGCCCTGGGCGTCGACGACGTAGAGGCGGTACTCGCCCTGGGCCGTCGGCACGGCGATGGAGGTGGCGGTGCCGCCCGCCCTGGTCATCGTCGCTCCCGCGGTGAAGGTGGTCGTGCCGTACGGCGCCAACCAGACCGACCTGGTGGCGTCGCCGGTGCTCCGGATCGGGATCGACGCCGTGGTGCTGGCGACGAACGTGCTGGCCGGCAGCACGTAGTTCGGTGCCGAGTAGGTGCTCGACGGGACGATGTCCCGGTACGCGTCCTCAAGGCCGGAGTTCGCCGCGATGCTGTAGGCCGCCGCCGGCCAGACATAGTCGGACGAGACGAGGATGTCGGCGACGGTGCTGTTCGGCAGGTTCTTGTTCGAGACCTTGTTGATCGGGCCGTAGATCTGCGTGATGCTCAGGTCGTGCTTGCGCCCGAAGTCGTCGGAATTGATCATCCAGGTGACGTTCTTGTCGATGCTCAGGACGTTGTCCCGGAACGTGATGAACGCCGAGCCCTCGTCCGGGTGTAACCCGTACTTGTGGCCCGACGGGACGCCCTGGAGGTAGTTGTTGGTGATGGTGGTCCCGGGCTGGCTACCAAGCGTGTAGATGGGCGCCGTGTCGCTGAGGCGCTGCACCGTGTCGATGATGTGGTTGTAACTGATCGTGTTGTTGCGCGCCGTCGTGGTGGGTCGGTTCGGCTGGATCGAGCCCGACGACCCGTCGAAGTTCCACCATCCCCACCCCATGGTGATGCCGGACCACGGGGCCTTCTCGATCCGGTTGCGCTGGATGGTGAGGGTGTCGGCGAAGTAGGCCGAGATGGGGCTGTGCCCGTTGAACAGAACCGCGCTGTCGTAGAGGTAGTTGTTCTTGATGTCGATGTTCTTCGGCAACCCCTCGACCGACGCGGAGTACTTCTCCCGGTTGCTCGACGTGCCGTCGCCGATGTAGACGTGCTGCGGGTGGCCGACGGTGATGGCGGACCCGGCGATGTCGTTTGTGGCGTTTCCGATCAACTGGGTGCCCTGCACGTCGTTGACCATGCTGATGCCGTCGGCGCCGGTGTGCTCGATGCGGTTGCGTTGCAGCAGGAGGCCGTCGGCGTTCTGGATCTGGATGATGCCGGGGGTGACATCCACGTTGCGGTAGTAGTAGACGTGGAAGTTGCCCTTCGCGTACACCTGCGCACCGAGGTTGCCCTGCTGCGCCTGCTTGAAGGACGAGCCGGCGACGTTGAACAGGTTCCAGTCCGAGTGCCGCACGGTCAGTCCGGAGAACGTGATGTTGCGGGCGTGGCTGGTCGTCGAGGTGCCGGCGACCCGCAGCACGGTGGTGACGTTGTTCGGGGCGTAGACCGTCGCGGTCGACATGTTCTCGGCGCTGGCCTTGTAGTAGTAGACCGTCTTGGTGCCCTTGTCGAAGTAGAACTCACCGGGCGCGTCCAGGAACTCGTACGCGTTCATGAGTTTGTGGGTGCCGCCGACCTGGGCGTTACCGTTGAACGCGCCCTGGGCGATGGCCGCACCCGGCTGCTGGAACAGGGCGACCCGGCTGCCGCTGTCGGTGGTCACCTGCCGGACACCGACGATGGCGGTGGTCCAGGTCGTGCCCGTCTCGATCTCGATGTCGTCCTGGTTGCGCGCGATGGCGGGGAAGTCGTTCTGGTTGTACTTCGCGCCGTCACACTGCGACCCCGACTCCCAGGCCCAGGCGGCCTGGTTGGCAGTGATGTTGTACGTCCCGAAGCACCCGCCCGAGCTGACCGTCTTCGTCGCCATGACGGCGCGCTTGTCGTTGACGTAGAGCGCCCGCAGCTTGTTGGCGCGGTCGAGTGGCGCCTTCCAGATGTTGCCGCTGTGCTGGGTCCACCCGGTCACCTGGACGCCACCGTCGAGGACCGGCTTCTCGTTGGCGTAGGCCCCGTAGGTGACCCGGTATCCGTTGGTGCCGGAGTCGCTGGACCCGAATTCGATGGTGCTGGTCACCGGATAGGTGCCGCCCCGCAGGAGGACGTTGACGTCGCCGGTCAGGTTTCCGCTTATCGTTCGCACGACGTCGCGCGCACGTTGGATCGTCTTGAACGGCGACTGCAGCGTCCCCGGGTTGGCGTCGTCACCGTTCGGGGCGACGTAGTAGGTCGCCTGGACCGCGGCCGAGGCCGGCAGTGGGCTCGTCAGCACGGCTGGCAGCGTGGCAGCGACAAGCGCCGCCACCGCCAGCCATGACATCCGAGCCGTGGATAGGGCTGACTTCACGTCTGTTCCTCTCACTGGTCGTCGATGTGGTGCCCAACGTGCGTATCGAGCGACGAGTACGGAACAGCGACGCCACTGAGGGCCGGCGGGGTCTTCCGTCGCCCCGACCGCACTCTTTGTTAACCGCCCCGAAATTTCTACTGGGAGCGTAGGTCACACGTCTGACCAATGCAACAGTCAATCGGAGGGCGTCTATGTAGAATTGTGTCCCTATCGGACGGATCAGCCATATCGACCGCACAGCCCGCTTACGTCGTCCGACGAATCCACGGCTGAGCACCGGCCAGTGCTGGCCCGAGGCCGGGTCGACGATCGACCCGGCCCCAGGCTCCGGTCACCCGACGGAGAACTCCGCCAGCCGCAGCGGGGAATCGAACACCAGGTACACGTCGCGGGTACCGACGGCCCTGGCCAACTCGGTGCTGGTGGTGACATAGCGGTAGTCGTCCCCGGTGCTGGGCACGGTGGCCGTGCCGAGCAGCCGGCCGGTGGGCGAGCCCAGCCGGATCTGGATTGTGCCGGCACCCGCGCCGGCCCGCGCGACCTTCGCGGTGAAGGTGCGGGCGTCGGCGCGCAGCGCGGAACCGTCGAACGAGATCCACTGACCGGCGGCGGTGGCACCGACCGCCGTACCGCTGGGCTTCGTCTCGTCGACCAGCCGGACCCCCGCGTACCTGTCGAAGTTCTCCGCCCTGGTGGGCCGGGACAGGTCCCGGGCCGGGATCGTCTCACCGCGGACCCGGACCGCGGCGCGGGCCCGGATGTCCTGGACGGACGCCCCGACCAGCAGGTCGTGGACGGCCGACTCGACCACCCACCGGCTGCGGGTGACGTCCCAGTGCGCCAGGTCGGCGGCGGGCAGCCGCAGGGTCACCGCACGGGTCTGCCCGGGTGCGAGTTTCACCTGTTGGAACGCCTTGAGCTGGCGGATCGGAGTGGTGTCCCGTGAGGTGCGCTGGTGGGTGTAGAGCTGCACGACCTCCGTCCCGACCCGACTGCCGACGTTCGTCACGTCGACAGTTGCCGTGATGGTGCCGTCCGCCGCCACCGACTGGGCATCGGCACGCAGTTGGCCGTACCGGAAGCGGGTGTACGACAGTCCGTGGCCGAACGGGTAGAGCGGCTTCGCGGTGCTGTACAGGTAGGTCTGCCTCGACGAGATGATGTCGTATTCCAGCAGGTCCGGCGGCAGTTGCGAGTCGGAGCGGTACCAGGTCTGGGTGAGCCGGCCGGACGGGTTGCGGTCGCCGAAGAGGACGTCGGCGATGGCGTGGCCAGTCTCGGCGCCCGCATGGGTGGTCCAGACGATCGCCGGCACGTGCTCCTGCGCCCAGCTCGTCGTGACCGGGTAGCTGGTCTGGAGCACGAGCACTGTCCGCGGGTTGGCCCTGGCCACGGCCTTGACCAGCGCCTCCTGGCCGGCGCTCAGTGCCGTGGAGGTCCGGTCGTGTGCCTCGCGGCCGTTGATGAACGGGTTGCTGCCGACCACGAGCACGGCGGTGTCGGCGGCCTTGGCCGCCTTCACGGCCCGGTCGATCCCGCTGCTGATCAGCTCCCGACTGAAGTGGGTCGCCTCGGCAGCCGTCGGTGCGCCGAGCGCGAGGGCGCCGTCCTCGCCGACCGTGACGTAGCGGTTGGCCCCGAACCAGCTCTCCTTGGTCTCGTAGCCGACGTAGCGCAATGCCACGGTGCCGTCGGCCTGCGGCTCCAGCTTGAACTGCTGCTGCACGTACCAACCGTTGGGCTGCTCGTCGCGGGTGACGAACGGCCCCCAGTTGTAGCCCAGGTAGCGGCCGTTGGCGGCGTTGCGCAACGTCACCACGTCCTGGCCCCAGTCGACGACGTCGAACTGGGCGACGAGCGCCGGGACGGCGCCGGTCCCGAGGACCGGGTCGGCGTCGGTGGTGCCGGTGGCCGAGACGTACCGGCCCGTCGACACGTCCTTCAGCGCGATCCGGTCCGCCCCGTCGAGCCCGCGCACACTCGCCGAGCCGCCCAACCGTTCCCGGATGCCGCCGAGCGCGGTCACCCGATAGGGGAGGTCGCCGCCGTACCAGTCCGAGTAGAGCGTGTCGGCCAACGGGCCGAGCACCGCCACCTTGCCGGTCCGGGCCGGGTCCAGCGGTAGCGACTGCCGCTCGTTCTTCAGCAGCACCATCGCCTCGCCGGCGGCCCGCCGGGCCAGCCGCTGGTGTTCGGGGCTGTTGATGACGTCCGGGGTGATGCCGCCGTACCGGCCGCCGCCCGGGTCGAACTCGCCCAGCCGGAACCGGATGTGCAGGATCTCGCGGATCCGGGCGTCGATGTCGGCCTCGGTCAGCAGACCGGTGGCGAGCGCCTGCCTGATCGCGGTGATGGTCGGCTGCGCGTTCGTGTCGTCGGTGATGAAGCTGCTCAGGCCGGCCTTGATGATCGCCGCGTTGCCCTCGGCCTGGGTGGCGTAGTACTTCTGGGTGTTGACGAGGTTGTTCGGCGCCCAGGCGTCGGTGACGTTCATCAGCGGCCTGTCGGTCCAGTCCCGGAACACCGTCATCGGGTCCGGGTCGACTGTCGCCGGCCGACCGTTGACCAGGTTGTACGACGCCATCACCCCGGTCGCCGCACCGGCGGCGATGGCCGGCCTGAAGGCGGCGCGGTCGTACTCGTTGAGCACCCGAGGCGGCACGTTCGAGGAGGTCACGTCGCGCCGGACCTCGTTGTTGTAGGCCAGGTAGTGCTTGAGGGTCGGTGCGCTCTTCAGGTGGTTCGGGTCGCCGCCGGTCATTCCCGAGCCGTACGCGGTGGAGATCGCCGCGGTGAGCATCGGGTCTTCGGAGTAGCCCTCCTCGTTGCGGCCCCACCGGGGATCGCGCAGCAGGTTGACCACCGGCGCCCAGAGGTTGAGCCCCCAGACCCGGGGGTTCTGCGCGTGGTAGCCGCGCGCCTCGTCACCGACGGCCGAACCGACCTGTCGGATCAGGTCGGGGTTCCAGGTGCTCGCCATGCCCACCGGTTGCGGGAAGACCGTGCCGCGAGCCTTGACCACCGCGCCGTTGTTGTCGATGTCGGTGGACCAGGCCACCCCGTGCAGTGCCTCGGTGCCGGTCTTGAACAGGCCGATGCCCAGCCGCGGGATGGCCGGCTGGTACTGGTGCAACCAGGAGATCTTCTCGTCCTGGGTGAGGCGGCCGAGCAGGTCGTCGACCCGGGCGTCCACGGGCAGGTGCGGATCTCTGAACGGGTAGGTGGGTTCGGCCAGCGCGGTGCCGGGAACGGCCGGTAGGGCTAGCAGGGCAAGCGCGAGCGCGGTGATTCCGCGCCGGAGGCGCCACTTCCGCATGCGGTTCTCCTCATGTCGTACGACAGACGCCCAGCGGGCGCCGAGACCGGCGTGACCAGGCTCGACACCCGGCTGACGGGCCTGAACGACGAATCGTCGAAGCGCTTCGACGACCCGGCCGCGTCACCACGGCCATGATTGCGGTGATCCGCGCAACTATAGATGGGCGCCTATGGCTCGGCAATACCGGGCACTCAGCGGTGATAGGCCAGGTTCACGGTCAGCGTGGCCACCACGGTGACGAAGAAGACGGCCCATCCCACCAGCTGCCGGGAGCCGACGCGCAGGTGCGCGACGAGCGCGCCGATGAAGTACAGCACGAGGCCGCCGGCGGCGAGGGTGCCCAGCAGCGGTACGGCGAAACCGGCGAGCAGCCCCACCGAACCGGCCGCCAGCGCGAGGCCCAACCACGGCAGCCACGACCGTGGCACGCGCTTCATGTCCGCCTGGGCCTTCGGGTAGGCGTGGCCGATCAGGTAGGTGACGGCGGCGATGCCCGTGAAGACCGAGGCGAGAGTGGTGACGGTGACATAAGCAGCGAACATGAATCCTCCATTGTGGTCTGTCGCTACCTGGACGATCCAGCCTGCTGAAGTGTGACCGCCGCAGGGTGCTCCACCTCAGCTCGCTTGTCGCAGCGCGCCGAACCGTACGCCGGTGGCGTGCTCGGACAGCTCCCACAGACGGCGGCCGTGCTCCGGGTCGGTCGCGGCAACGGAGAGTCTTCCCGGCGCGGGGTGGCCACGCAGCTCGCCCGGCCCGCCGGGGGCGACGAGTTGACCCGGCTGCGCCCCCGGGTCGGTGGCGGCGAACAGCTGCGGCCAGACGCCCCGGTCGACCGGCTGGGCGAGGAGGGGGTTGCCGATCCGGCCCAGCAGGAGCCGCCAGACCGGCGTGGTGCCGCTGAACTGCAGGTTCGTCGCGGTGTAGCCGGGGTGCGCGAGGAAGCTGCGCAGCGGGCTGGCCGCGGCGCTGAGCCGTCGGTGCAGCTCGTAGCCGAAGATGGCGTTGGCCAGCTTGGACGTGTTGTAGAAGCCCATCGGCGAGTAGCCCCGCTCGCCGGTCGGGTCGGCGAAGCGCACCGTCGCCTGCCGGTGGTTGACCGAGGTGACGGTGACCACCCGCGGATCCCGACCGGCCAACAGCAGGTCGAGCAGGAGCCCGGTGAGGGCGAAGTGCCCGAGGTGGTTCGTGGCGAACTGCATCTCGTGCCCCTGCGGGCTGAGGGTGAACGGCAGGGCCATCACCCCCGCGTTGTTGACCAGCACGTCGACCCGACGATGGTCCGCGTGCATCCCGTCGGCGAACGTCCGTACCGAGTCGAGGTCGGCGAGGTCGATCCGGCGGACTTCCAGGTCGACGCCGGGCCGGGCCACGGCGATGTCGGCCGCCACCCGACGGCCCCGCTCCTCGTCGCGGACGGCAAGGACGACGCGCGCACCTCGGACGGCGAGCGCCCGGGTGGTGGCCAGGCCGAGGCCCGCCGTGGCACCGGTGACGACGAAGGTGCGGCCGCGTAGATCGGGGATCCGGTCGGTGGACCAGCCATTGACAGTCATGCGGCCCACTGTGCTATCGGTGGCACTGAGTGTCAAGTACTGCGTGCAATGCCAGTATGGGCATGACGTGGCACCGGATGACGTAGCATCGGCGGATGAGATCCGGTGCGGACCGCAGCCTGGCCGAACGCAAACGCCAGCTCGTGGCCGACGAACTGCGTGACGCCGCCCTGATGCTCCTCGCCACCAAGGGCTTCGACGTGGTGACGGTCGACGACATCGTGGCGGCGGCCGGCATGTCCCGGCGTACCTTCTTCCGCTACTTCGCGTCCAAGGAGGACGTGGTCGTCCGGTTCCTGGCCGACACGAGCGGCGACATCATCACCGAACTCGCCGCCCGGCCACCCGCCGAGCCGCCGTCGGTCGCGCTGCGCCACGCCCTCTGGGTGCCGCTGGCCGCCTGCAACGACCACCCGGAGCACTCCGAGCGCGCCCGGGTCGTCGTCCGTCTCATCCTGGACACCCCCGCCCTGCACGCCCGCTGGCTGGAGCGTCAGATCGAGTGGCGCGCCGAGCTGGCCGACCAGCTGGCCGACCGCTGCGGCCTCGACCCGCACACCGACCCCTACCCGCGAATGGCGGCGGGGATGGCCCTGCTGGCCCTCGACACGGTGCTCCAGCAGTGGCAGCCCGGCGACGACGAACGGCACCTGGCCGCACTGACGGACCAGGCCATCGCCATCGTGGCGCCGGCCCTCGACGCGCCTGCCGTGTCACCCGCCGCCGACTGACCGACGCTGCGTGAGTCAGCGGGGTTTCAGCCCCCTTTCAGGCTGCTCAATACGTTCGCCGTATGACATTCATGCGTTCCACGCGCACGAGGCGCGGGACTGCTGTGCTGGCGATGATCACGCTCACAGCGGCAGGTGCGCTCCTCGCCGAACCCGCGTCGGCCGATCCCATCCCCGTCCCCGTCCCCCAGGCGACGCTCACCGACCGGGCCTTCGGCCAGGTCGCCGAACTCCATCTCCAGGGCCCCGCTCGGGCTAGGACCGCGGTGCTGTCGGCCGAGTTCGTCCAGTGGCACCGGCTGCACCCGAACGCCACAGCCGAACAGGCACAGACCCAGCTCACGACGCGCAGACAACTGCTCGACACCTCGCTGACCGCGTACGACCTCCTGCTGCCCGAGCAGGATCTGCTGCTCAAGTCCGTCGACATCCTGCTCGGCACGCCCGGCGGGGACACCCGGACCTCGCCGGAGATCACCGGCCTGGTCGGGGCCGTGATCGGCAGGACCGTCGAACCGTGGGACACCCGCGAGGAGCTGGCCTCCGGCGCGCTGCGAACCGCCCAGTGGCTCCGTGGCCGTGATGACGCTCTCGCCGCGGTGTGGTCGGCGATCCGGCAGGCCGGGGTGGCGAGCGCGCCGGTCGCCAACGCCTGGAACGCCGTCCTCGGTGCGCCGGCCGGGCTGGACATCACCAGCACCTACGACCAGCTCACGCAGGATCCCGGGCTCTCGCACGTGGACCTCGACGCGATCCTGGCGCTGCAGGGCGACTCGGTGGCGTACGTCGCGGCGGCCAAGCAGCAGTTGGCCCCCCTGCACGCGCAACTGCTCGGCCTGAGCCTGGAGATCCGCCTCGAGATCGGCGACAACAACCAGAAGTGCCCGCCCGAGGGGCCGCCGAGCGCCGCGTGCACCGCCGCGGCCAAGAAGGCCGCGGAGGACCGGGACAAGGACCGCCAGCAGACGATCTCCGACATCAAGGCCGGGGTGGGCATGGTGTCCACGATCATCGGGTTCGCCGACCCCGACGCCGGCAAGAAGTCCAAGGTGATCGGCGAGGCGGTCCTCACCACGATCAGCGCGATCTCCAAGTACGCGGCGGCGATCACCGGCCGGGGCCTGGCGGGCTCGATCTTCAGCACCGCGACGCTGGCGATGACCGGCAACGTCTTCGGTGCCGTGATGTCGATCGTCGGGCTCTTCGGCAGCAGTGGACCATCGCTTGACGCGCAGATCCTTGCCCAGGTCAAAGCGTTGCGCGACGAGGTCCGGGCCCTCGGCGACGAGATGCGCGCCAGCTTCGCGCGGGTCGAGGCCCAGATCAACACGGTGTACGCGAACATGATGGCCCAGTTCGACAAGTTGAACGCCGCGATCGCCGGCAACACCGCGCAGATCACCCTCGTGCAGCAGCAGGTCGCCCAGCTCGGGCTGCGCCTGGAGGACATCGCCGCCACCGTGCTGGCCGCTATCGGCGACGCCACCCTGCACGATGCCCGCGCCGACATCAACAAGTACATCGGCTACCAGGAGAACTTCGGTCAGCCGATCCCGACGTACAACGAGTTCGTCGGCCCGGAGAACGAGTTCCACCTGACCGCCACCCAGCTGGCCAGCGGCGCGGCCTTCGTGGTGCCCAAGACCGACGCCGACAACCCGGCGATCGACCCGACCACCGTGCTGAACAGCTTCGGCGAGGCCCGTTCGATCAACTACCTCGCCCGGGTCGCGAGCGGTCGGGACAGTTCGATGGTCGAACCGTCGACGCCGGTCGGCAACCCGACGGTGTGGAACCTCGGCGCGCAGGCGTACGCCATGGTGATGCTGCAGAACCCGACGTACGCCGCCCAGGTCAGCGCCGGACGCGCGGCGCAGATCGAGGCGGAGGGCACCCGCATCGCCGACCTCGCGGCCAGCTTCGGTCGGCCGGTCAACGGCAACGCCAACGGCCTGATCACCGGCCTGGTCAACGAGTATGTCGGCGCCACCAACGAGCTGTCGTCCGCGCTGCGGGCCGTGCGGAGCAACGAGGTCCAGGTCCGCTGGGAGCCGGACGCCAACGGCGTGCAGGTGAAGACGCTCAAGGACTACGACCTGTTCTGGGACACCGACAGGGCGCTCGCCCCGGCTCCGGCGAAGGCCGACGAGGCGACGGTGCCCTCGTGCAACGGCAGCAGGCAGATCGACCGGCCCAGCAACGTGCGCTACGACCTGATGTCGAACATGGTGCGGACGCTCCAGTACGCGTACACGCCGCGCCTCGACGAGCCGCCCGCCGGGGTACGGGAGTTGCCCGAGGTCGGCCACTGCTACACGCCGAGCTGGGTCCACACCCGCACCACGGGCTACGGCACCGGGGTGGTCCGCTTCTACGGCAAGCTGCGGTTGCAGATCCACAGCCGGTTCCGGCTGAACTCCACCGCGGCCTGGCAGAACTCCCGGACCGCTGACTACACCTGGCCGGACGAGCAGGTCTACCAGATCGACTGCGAGCTGTTCAACTGCGACAGCGAGACCACGCCCGACCAGGCCCTGACCCAGAAGTGGCCGTCCGGGCGGTACGCCTTCGCGAGCGCCGCGACGGCGTCGAACAACACGGCGCTGGACACCACGCTGACGCCGACCCTGCGCGGTTTCCTCCAGACCCGGCAGAAGTCGATGTACGACCGGGTGCGGGACCAGAGCACTCAGGTCGGTGGGCCGGTGCCCGCAGCCCTGAAGAAGCTGAACACGGCGGCGCGGCTGCTCCAGGCGTACACCCGGTTTGGTCTGCCCAACGCCCTCGACTCGGACGACGTCCTGTCGGCGAACCTGTTCGGGCAGTACCAGATCCCGGTGAACATGCCGACGGACGCCAAGATCGGGAATGCCTACGCCAAGGCCAGCGGGAACTACGCGCTCTGCGGGGCGTCGCCGTGCCCGCTCGACCCCAGCCGCCCGCTCCGCGACCAGACCAGCCTCAAGGTGCCCTGCGAGCCCGCGGTCGACTCGTCGAACCTGCCGGGTGACCCGCTCGGCGACTGCCTGATCACCAGCGCGCGGTCCCGGGCGAACGCGCTCATGCAGCGGTACGAGGTATGGGCGGACCAGATGACCGCCGGTCTGCACCACGAGCGGGTGCCGTGGATGAACGACACCCTGCTGGGCCTGCGCATCACCACACGACTGACCCACGCCAACTGAAACCTAGCGGTGCCGAGGCCTCGGGGCGTCGGCACCGCTCGCCACCATGCGGGCAGATCGTCGTACCCGGGGATAGTCTGCGAAGCGGTCCGGGTGCCGCCGCGGCATCGGCTGGCTGGGTCGTCGCACGTCGCGCGCCTAGAGTGGGTGTCGCGGACCCGCGCGCTGGGAGGATGTCATGGATCTGCTGTTGTCGGCTCGACCGGGGCGGCGCTGCACCGTGGTCGAAGCGCGCGGTGAGCTGGACATGGCCACCGCCCCGCAACTGCGCGACAACCTGCAGCAACTCATCGATTCCGGCGACCGGCAGGTGGTGGTCGACCTGGCCGGGGTGGGGTTCATCGATTCGAGTGCGCTCGGCACGCTCGTGGTGATGTTCAAGTCGCTCGGCGACGTCGACGGCCGGCTGAGCCTGGCCGCAGTGCAGCCCGGGGTGCGCCGCGTCCTGAGCATCACATCGGTGGACCGGGTCATCGACATCTACGACGACGTGCCCGCCGCAGAAGCCGCCATACCGACCACCGGCGGCTGACGACTCAGTCGGGCAGCGCCGTGCTGGCGCGCTCCACGTCGGCGCCCGCGCTGCTCCGCCTGCCCTCCTGGTGCCCGCCGTGCCAGTCGACGATCAGCAGGGTCGCATCATCGGCGAGAGTCGGGCCGCCCACCTCGAGCACGGCGTCGGCCAACGCCCGGGCGGCCTCGCGTGGGTGCAGGTCGCCGATCGAGCGCAACACGGCCGGCAGGTCCAGGTTCGCGGCGTTGCGCTCCAGCATGCCGTCGGTCACCACGACCAGACGATCACCGGGTTGCAGCGTTATCTCCTCGTGGAGATAGTCCGCCTCGGTGAACATCCCCAGCGGGAAGTTGCCCGGCAGCCGCAGCGGCTCGGTCTCCCCACCGCGTACCAGCAGTGGCGGAACGTGACCGGCGTTGAGCAGCGCGCACACCCCGGTGCGCAGGTCGAGGCGCCCGAGGACCGCGGTGACGTAACTGCCGCGCACGCCGGCGTGCTCGGCAACCGCGGTGTTCGCGACATCTGCCTGTTCGGCCAGGCCGGCACCCCGGCGACGGGTGTTGCGCAGGCTGCCCACGCCGAGCGTGGCCGTCAACGCGCTCGCCACCCCGTGGCCCATCGCGTCGGTGACGCTGAAGTGCAGCACGTCGCGGCCCAGGCTGTAGTCGAACGTGTCCCCGCCGATGCTTGCGGCCGGCTCCAACCAACCGGACAACGTGAACGCGCTGGCCTCGCACGTGAACGCCCCAGGCAGCAGGCGACGCTGGATCTCCGCGGACAACGTGAACGGAGTCGTCCGCTGGCCCCACTCGAACAGGTCGGTGTGCCGCCGGTTGGCGATCACCACGAACGCCAACGCGTGCGCCGTACGCGTGATCTCCCCCAGGGCCTGCGCGGTCGGCTCCTCCGGTAACACCATCTCCAGCAGGCCGATCGCCTCACCGCGCTCGGTCACCGGTGCCAACGCCGTCCAGCCGTCAGCGCCCGCGTCGACCTGCACCGTCTGGGTGCGCAACGCCTGCTCGGCAGGACTCCCGTCGAACGGCAGCACGGTGGCGACCTCGTCGCCGTAGCGGTGGGGCCGGTCCGCGTCGTCGAACGGCACGTACGCCAGCCGAACCAGCGCCCGCCCGCTGAGGTCAGCGATCAGGAACGAGACGGCCGACGCACCGAGCGACAGCCCGACCTCGCGGGTGACCGCCTCGACCGCCTCGACCGGCGAGGCAGCCTCCGCCGCGTCCAACACGCCGGCCAGGACCGGCTCTAGACCACTCTGCACCCCCAGATTCTACGAACACCCCGCCGGCAGGCATCGAAGGTGACGGCCCCCGGGGAGCTCCGTCTCGACGTGTACGGAGAGGCTGACGCCGGGTGAGGACGACCGCGCACCCCTCGGCGCCGTCTATTGCACATAATTTGCAACAATGCTGCGGTGATCGACAGGACCGGCACGTCAGCGCCCCTCCGGACAGCCCCGGCACTGCCCCCTCTGCCCGAACTGGTCATGGCCTGGGGTCGCGGCTGGGCCGTCTCCCGTGGGGTTCCTGATCCGGTCGAGGTCCCGGGTGGTTTCCGAGCCGACGTGGGCTTGCGCGGCCACCGGGTCCGCCACGTGCTGCACACGTGGGACGCCGACCGGATCGAGGCCATCGCCCGGCACGACACCGCGCCGGGCACCTGGATCAAAGCCGTCGGTCACGCCACCGATCTGCGCCGCGCCCTGCCATCCCAATGGACCGTCGACACCTCCGGCTACCTGATGAGCACCCAGTTCACCGCAGGTACCGACGATCCCCCACCGTCGTACGAGACCCGCATCACGACGGACGGTGACGTCGTCGTCGCGTCCGTCGTCGACGCGTCCGGCACCGTGGCGGCTTCCGGACGTTTGGCGCCTGCCGGAACGTGCGGCGTCGTCGACCAGGTGGAGACCGCTCCCGCGCACCGGCGCCGAGGCCTGGGCACCACCGTCATGCGGATGCTCAGCGACCACGCAGTACGGAACGGGCTCGGTACCGGCATCCTCGTCGCCACCGATGACGGACGCGGCCTGTACCGCGCACTCGGCTGGACAGTGCGGAGCGAGATCGCCGTGGCGTACGTCCGGGAAGCCTGACGATCCGCCAGGTCGTGGGCGATGGTGGCAGCGCCGAGTATCAGGACCCTCACCCGGTTCTGGGGTAGGTTCGGAGTGAGCTTCATCGATCGACCCCGACGATGATCGGAGAGATGATGGACGACGGCCTGCGATCGATCGCCCTCGCGGGCACGTGCACGGCGTTCGTCGCCACACCCGTTCTCGGGGCGCTGCTCGGCGACGGCGAGCAGACTGACCGCTACGACACGGTGATCACGCCTCCGGACTACGCCTTCGCGGTCTGGGCGCCGATCTTCGCCGGATGCGTCGCCTCGACAGTCGGCCAGTGCCTGCCGCAGGGCCGAGGTGAGCCCCTGAGTCGTGCGGTCGGATGGCCACTTGTCGGCGCCTACGCGATGAACACCGCCTGGTCGGTCGCCGCGCAGCGCGACCGTTTCGCACTCACGCCGTTCCTCCTGCCGGCCGCTGCCGGCTTCGCGGCCACCGCTCATCTGCGCCTACAGCGTGCCCCCGACACGACCACGTGGACCGCGCTCACACCGCTGAGCACCGGCCTCCTCCTGGGGTGGACGACGGTGGCCAGCGCCGTCAACATCGCCGCAGCCAAGGTCGCCTCCGGCACTTCTCCGGACGCACCGCGCACCGTCACCGCGTCCGCCGTCGGACTCCTCGCCACCTCCGCCGTGGCAGCCGGCGCGGTCGCCCGAAGCCGGCGGGGACGATTGCCGCTCGCGCTGGCCGCCGGGTGGGGGCTGTTGACGACCGCACTGTCCGCCAGCCGGCCTCGCCGTGTCCGCGTCGTCGCCGCAGCCGGTGCTGCCATGATCGCGGCAGCCGCAGTGCACACCGGACGCCACCGGTAGCCGGATGAACTGCCCTACGAGGGCGGGACGTTCGGCAGTTGGTCGTCGTCGTGTCCGGTCTGGGGTAGCCCGGCGGCAGCCGCGATGGTCTCGACGGCCCCGTTCAGTCCGCTGGTCTCGGGCAGGACGAGTTCGTCGGGCCAGCCCAGAACGTCATGGGCGGCGTACCAGCCGCTCATGTCCTCGGCGGTGAACTCACCGGCCTGCGGGCGGGTGAGGTGTCGGCGCAGGGTCTCGGCCAGGGACACGTCGAGGTAGCAGAACAGCGATCGGCCGCGGTGATCGTCCCGCAGGGCGGTCAGCATGCTTCGGTACCGGCTGGTGTGCATGATGCCCTCCAGCACCACGTGATAGCCGTGGTCCAGCGCGAACCGAACGGTCTGCCCGATCAACGCCGGTGCCGCTCCGCCGGGCTTGTCCCGCTCGCGCAGCACGATACGGCGCAGGTAGTCCTGCTCGACCAAGGCGCAGCCCCGGCCGTGCCGGCGTCGTAGTTCGCGGGCGATGCTGCTCTTGCCAGAGCCGGAGTTTCCCCGGATGCAGACGAGGATCGTGTCCGGGCTGCCAGTGGGTTCAGCTAGCACGATGCCTCCTCGGCTTCAGTCGTTGCGAACGGTGAGGTCGAGGGCGGCGACGGCCAGCCGGGTGAGGTCAGGAAGTTGGTCCCCGCCGAGGATGACACCGCGCAGGTTGACCAGCGGCGTCTTGAGGCCCTGGAGCCGGCTGCCGCGCAGGTCGGTGCCGTCGAGGTGGCAGGAGTCCAGTTCCAGACCGGTGAGGTCACATGACCGCAGCGCGATGCGAGGTAGTCGGCAGGACGACCACGCGCCGTTGGTGAGAGTGCAGTCGGTGAACGCGATTGAGCCGCCGGCGGTGACGCGTTGGAAGGTGGCGTAGTCGAAGCGGCAGCCGTCGAACAGGACGTCCTTGAGGCGTACGTCGGTGAGTCTGGTGCCGGTGAACCGGGAGCCGGTGATGGCGCAGCGCTCGATGGTGATGCCGGTCAGGGTCGCGCCGGGTAAGTCGGTGCGGGTGATCTCGCAGCCGTAGAGGCTCCCGGCCTCCCAGGTGCTCTCGCTCAGGTCCACGCCGGTGATCAGACTGCTGCGCACGCGGGCGTCCTCCAGGTGCGAGCCGCGCCACGCTGCGCCCTCGACGAGGGCCTCGGTGAGGCCGCCGTCCAGGTCCGTCATGGTGTCGAGGTCGTCCGGTTCGAGGTCCGGCAGCAGGACCTTCACGTCGCCGATCGTGATGGTGCGCATGTGTCCTCAACCTGTGCTGGCGCAGGGTGGGCACGCCACCCCGCGCGTCCCGTGGTGGGGCTACTTCTTCTAGTTCCAGTTGTCCCAGCCGGGTCGACTGTCGAACTTACCCTTGTTATCCCAGGTGGGGCGGTTGTCGAACTTCGCCGCGTCGGCCGCTACCGACCGCTCAGGGACGACGCCGGAGGCGAGCGAGTTGCTCGGGTGCGGCGTTGACGAGGACCGCGAGAGCGTTGGTCATGTTGCTTCTTCTTGAGGGGTGAGGTGATCCGCGGCGGCGCGGACGAGGCCCTGTCGGGTGGTCCAGCAGTAGGTCGTCTCTCGGGCGGTGAACGTCGCGTGCTCGAAGTAGCGGTCGCCGGCGCGGGCGAGCATGGCGGTGATGGGTTGCTGGAGGACGTTGCCGGCGATGAAGTCGCCGTATCGCGGCTCGGTGATGCCGAGCAGTTCCGGTGAGCAGCACCACCTGCCCATCCCAGGAAACGGTCGGGATCGGCTCGTACGGGGCGTGGTCGAGGTGTCCGCCGCGGGTGGCGGCGAGGAGGTCTGCCAGCCGGTCCACGTCGCGGATCCGCAGCGGGCTGCCGGCGACGCCATCAGGGTGTGGAAGCTGCCCGCGATCGCCGGCTGGCCGGTGGCGTTGATGAGGCCGATGCCGTTCACGAGGTGGCCTCTTCGATGCCGGCGGCCCCGGTGGTGGTGACGCGGTAGGCGTGGGTATGGCGGGCGGGCCAGCCGAGGAACCGGTCGAACATGTCGGCGGCGCTGCCCGTGACGCTCGGGTTGAGCCGATGCAGGTCGTCGATCGCGTCGTGCAGGCAGCCGGCCAGGTAGAGGAACAGGCTCACCGGCTCTTCCCGGTACTCGGCGAGGAGCGCGAGCTTCGCCGCGCCGCAGGGCCATGGCTGCCCGCACCGGCGGCACAGCCACAGCGGGCGCATCGGCACATGTTCCACCTCGCCTGGCGTGAGCCGGTTCGCCGCGAGACGGCGCTGCTGCCCGGTCACCTGGGACAACCCTCGCGGGCCTGCTGCTCGAACAACCGACACCACACGAAGGTGAGCAGTGGAGGATCAGCGCGCCGCACCTGCCCCTGCGAGGACGTCCACCTGGGCTCGGGGCGCCGGGACTGGCTGGCCATCGCGTTACGCGAGAGGTACACCGTCATGCCTCCACCCCCACCAGGAGGGATGAGCGGCGGGCTCGCCGGGGGAATGGCGAGCCCGCCGCCGCATCACGGCGGCTGGGAGCAGGCCGCCGATCACCCACCCACGCAGCCCTCATGGCGGTACGCGGGCGGGGAGAACACCGAGACAGTTCGTTACAGGACGGGCCGAGCCAGCGACCCAACCCGTGGAGTGGCGCGCCGCTCATCGATCCCTCCATCTGCAGCTCCCTGTCAGTCATCCCGACACCGGCATCGACACGCGCCGGTGATCCGGGGTGAACTGAACGTAGGGGCGGCCCGTAGGGAGAACCGGGAAAATCCGTACCGGGTC
Source organism: Micromonospora sp. NPDC003944 (assembly GCF_053605225.1). Classification (NCBI taxonomy): domain Bacteria; kingdom Bacillati; phylum Actinomycetota; class Actinomycetes; order Micromonosporales; family Micromonosporaceae; genus Micromonospora; species Micromonospora sp. NPDC003944. The sequence continues at coordinate 17,679 of NZ_JBSGIV010000032.1, read as the reverse complement.
CGGCGGCCTTCAGCGGGCAGGGTGATGGTGTGCGAGGGATGACGGAAGACATGACCATCGGTCAGCGCGTCGCCTTCTACCGACGTCGACGAGGGCTTTCCCAGGAGGTGCTGGCCGGTCTGGTCGGCAAGACCCAGGAGTGGTTACGCAAGGTCGAGACGAGCCGGGCCGACCTCGACCGGCTGTCGGTCATACGCGCGATCTCCAAAGCCCTCGACGTGTCCCTCGGCGACCTGATCGGTGCACCGAGCCTGTTCGAGTGGTCGGACGACTCAGGGCGCGAGACCATCCCGGCCTTGCGGGCCGCGCTTCACGACTATCGTCACCTCGCGCCGACGCTGGCCAGCACGGGGGACGTCGAAGCGCCCGCCCTGCGCGAGATCGAGAACGACGTCGCCGATATCTGGACCGCCTACCAGCACTCGCGATACGGCACTCTTGCCCGCCGGCTGCCCTACCTGATCCACGACTGCCTCACCGCCACCGAGGCGTACGACGGAGACGACGGCCAGCGCGCGCACGCGATGACCGCCTACGCCCACCAGCTCGCCGCGTTGTTCCTCACCAAGCTCGGCGAAGGTGACCTCGCGTGGACCGCAGCCAGCCGAGGGCTGGCCGCCGCCAACGCCAGCCACGATCACGTCGTCATCGGCTCGCTAAGCCGCTCCGCCGCGCACTCGCTGGCGTCCATCGGCGAATATGCGCAGGCTCGTGGCCTCGCCGCCACGGCGGCGCAGTTCCTGGAACCATGGCTCGCCAAACCCACTCCGCAGCTGCTGTCGGTCTACGGCAGCCTGCACCTGGTCTGCGCGCTGGCCGCCGCTCGAGACGACGACCGCGCTTCCGCCGACACCCACATCGCCGAGGCCGATGCCGCCGCACAGCGGCTCGGTGCCGATGGCAACCACGTCTGGACCGCCTTCGGGCCGACCAACGTGTCGATACACAAGACGACCGTGGCGATGGAACTCGGCGACGTACAACGCGCCATCGCCATCGGTGCCCCACTCGACACCAGCACCGTGCCCGTCGAGCGGCAGGTTCGGCACGCCATCGAAACCGCCCGAGCCCTTGCCCGGTGGAACCGCATCGACGACGCGCTCGCGGCGCTCCTGGAGGCCGAGGTCATCGGCCCTGATCAGGTGCGCTACCACCAGCTCTCCCGCGACCTCGTCCGCGACATCCTCACCCGCCCTCGGCCGCCCCGACTGGCCGTCGAACTCAGTGACCGGATGGGCGTCCGGTCGGGCGGTCCACGCTGGTAGCTGGGCTCAGATCAGCCGGCTCGTGTAGCCGGCAGCCACCAAGCGATCGAAGGCCGCCCGTACCTCGTCCGGCATCTCCTGCGGGATCGCGAACCCACGCTCGGCGTACACCTCGATCCGCTGCGTGTCGCCGACCAGCATGTCCACCACCCGCCGCGGATCGCCGATGCTGTTCACGTAGTCGTCCAGTTCGAGTGGGTTCGACGCGCAGACCACATCGACCTCCGGCCACATCAGCCTGCAGGTGGCGTAGGCCCGACGCTGTTGGTAGGGCCGCGACATGATCAGCACCGACTTCACCGGGATCTGGCGTTCGGCCAGGAGCGCACGGGAGTACTCGAGATTCTCGGCGGTGTTCGTGGCACGCGGCTCCACGAGAATCGACTCCGCCGGCACACCGTGCTCGACCGCGTACTCCCGATAGTGCACCGCCTCGCCGTGGGGGAACCGCTCGATCGTTGTCGGCGCGTTCGCTCCGGTGAAGACAATCCATGGGAACATGCCTGCCTGAAACAGCCGTGTTGCGATCACCGCGACGCCGAGGTCATGGCTGCCCAGCCCGATGCCCACGTCGCACGTGCGCAGCTTGTGGTGCATGTCGTGGTATCGCCACAGCGTCTCCACATCAGCACGGACTTCGTCTGGAAACACGTGGGTCGGCGCGGCGGCCTGCCGATCCATCAGCGCCCGCCAGGTAGGGCGAGCGCGGGAACTTGATTCACGGACCGTTCCCTCATGGCGTCAGCGTAGGGCAGGCCGGGACGATCCAGATCAGCTACCGAGCACCCACTCAGCCACCACTACCCAGACGCAGACACGAAGAAGGCCCCGACACGGTGAGAACCACCATATCAGGGCCTTGCTCGTTGGTGCGCCGCCAGGGACTCGAACCCCGAACCCGCGGATTAAGAGTCCGCTGCTCTGCCAGTTGAGCTAGCGGCGCTCGTCGGCAACGGGACGAGACGGTAGCAGCCCCGGACGCCACCCCGAACAGGCAGGGTCCGCCTCATCGCAGCGTCAGCGTGACCTGCCCGGTCGCGACCCCGGACGGGTCCACCACCACCGTGTACGTGCCGGTGGTCGGAAGCGTCGTCGGCTCGATGTCACCAGCCCCGTTGACGACGCAGCCGCTGGTGATCGGGCTGCCGTCGGGGGCGCGGAGTTCGAGCACGCCGCACTGGTCGGGCAGGTCGGAGGCGGTCGCGGTCAGACTCACCGACGTGCCGGCGCTGGCGCTGAACCAGTAGGTGGTGACCGCGCCGGGTTGGTCGACGGTGGCGACGACCGGCGGGCCACCGACGGTGATGGTCGCCGTCCGGTCGCGGCTGCTGACCAGCCGCACTGTGGTCGCGCCGGTGGTGCGTCCGGTCGGGTCGACCACCACTGTGTACGTCCCGTCGGCGGGCAGCAGCGTGCCGTCGATCTCGCCGACGCCGTTGATCACGCAGCCGCTGCTCAGCAGCCGGTCGTCGGTGTCGCGCAGTTCCAGCGGGGAGCACTGGTGGGGAAGCGTGCTCGCGGGCACCTCGACGTAGACGCGCTCGCCCTGCCGCCCGGTGAACCGGTACCGGGCCCGCGCGCCCGGCTGGTCCAGGGTCGCGGTGACCGCCGGGCCGTTCGCCTGCACCGTGCCGTCGACGTCCCGGGCCACGTAGACCCGGACGGCGGCTCGTCCGGTGTCACCGGGGGCGGCGGTGACCCGCAGGGCGTACGTGCCGGTGGTGGTGAGGTCGACGCGGTCGATGTAACCGACGCCGTTGATGGCGCAGCCGCCCCCGACCAGCTGGCCGGTCGGGTCGGTGAGCACGTACGGCGAGCAGCGGTCGGCGATCCCGGGCGCGACGGCGTCGACGAAGACGGCGTCCCCGGCCCGCCCGGGGAACGTCAGTGGTGCCCCGCCGGGGGCCAGGCTGGCGCTCGCCACGGCTGCCGCGGTGATCGGCGGGGCGGCGGGTGGGGCGACCCGCTCCGTGCTGGCGCCGGCCACCGCGAACTCGGGACGGCCGCTGACCGCGACGTCGAAGACGCACTCGGCGAGCTGGGCGGGGGCGGTGATGCCCGCCCACCCGCAGATCTGCTCGGCCATGGCGCGGCGTGCCGGGTCGAGGTCGCCGACGGTGACCTCCCGTTCCGGGAAGGCACGGTCGGTGAACGTGCCGGTGTCCTGACCGTCGTCGTAGTGCAGCAGCGAGCGGTCCGGGGTGACCCGCCAACTGTCCGCGTACGCCGGGTAGAGCGTGGCGAACGGCACCGGCTGGGTGAGCGCGCTCCCGGACGAGGGGGCGATGTCGTCGGCCGGGTCGCCGTCGAAGTCGCCGAGCAGGCCGCGGACCTTCCCGGCCCGGCCGTCGGCGAGTTTGACAAGCACCCGGTAGCCGTAGTGGCCGATCTGGTCCACCGCCGCCGCGGAGCCGTCCGGCCACGTCACGTCGTACCCGTCGGTGGGTCCGGTGTCGGAGGGACGGCGGCTGAGGGTGCCGCCGCCGGGCAGGTCGGTGCGTTCCGGCGGCGCGGCCAGTGCCGCGCCGTCGACGTGTACCCGGGTGCCGCCGTCGGCGAGCGTGAGCGCGACCCGGTGCGCGCCGACCCGGAACGCGACCGCCGAGTTGACCGAGGCGGTCCGGGTGCCGGCCATCGGCGCCTGGCGGACCTGCACCTCCAGCGGGTCGCCGCCGGTGGCGGTGACGAGCGTGAACTCGCCCACGGCCTGGAAGTCGTAGGCGACCCGGTCGAACGTGACCAGGTGCGGGTCGCCGTTGCTGCCGCCGCAGTTGGCGCCCTCCTCGCAGAGCTTCACCGGGCCCTTCTGCGGGGGCTTCTTCTTCGGCGGTTTCTTGCACTCGTCGAGGTTCTTCGGCAGCGGCTTCCCGTCGTACTCGGTGCGTGGTGGCAGGCCCTTCGCCGCCCGGTAACGGTTCTCCGCGAGTGTCGCCTTCACCTCGGCGGTACGGATCTCGGTGCTGCCGCAGTCGCCCTGCGGAACCGTGTTCTGGGAGATGTCGTCGGCGTGGTTCAGCTCGTGGTAGAGCGCGGCGCAGGGGTCCCGGGCCACGCCGTCGCCGTACGGCTCGACGGAGGTCGGGTTCCAGGTGACGGTCGAGGAGCCCTTCCCGTCGGGGCTGTCCGGGGTCTCGAACGCGCCCGAGCCGCCGGTGGTCGGAATGATCCGCACCCGGGGGGACTTCTTGTCCCGCAGCCTCGGGAGCAGGCCGGACGGGTCCCCGCCGGGCGCGGCGAACCCCTTGAGGCAGGTGTCGACGGCGCCCTGGAAGTCGACGCCGCTGACCGGCACGCCACCTGTCGGGTCCACCGTGTAGTCGGCCCGAGCCGGTCGGGATCCGCCGACGGACAGCGCGCCGACGGACACCAGCAGCAGGGCCACCACGGCGGCGGCCGGCCGGCGGCGTCTGCGCAGGAGGACCACCACCGACGCGGCGGCGAGCAGCGTCAGTAGCAACGCCGCGCCGACTAGCCACAGCCAGCGTGGGCCGGTCCCGCCGCCGCCGTCGCCGATGCTGAAGGTGGCGGTCCGCAGCGTGGTCCCGCCCGCGCAGAGGCTCGTCGCGCCGGTCACCGGCAGTGGCAGGTAGCCGGCGGTCACCTCGTACCGGCCGGGGGCGCCGACGGGCCACAGCGTGTCCAAGCCACCGCCGTCCGGGGTGGCCGCCACCGAGCGGAGCAGCACGGCGTCGGGCGTGTCACCGTCGTGCAGGCGTACGCCGGTCAGGCTCACCGTCGTGCTCGCCCCTGGCTGCACAGTGGTGAGACCGGCGGTGGCGGCAGCACCGATGCCGTCGTCGTGGAAGCTGCGGGCGAGCGTCGGTGTGAGATCACGACCGTCGAGGCGTACCCCGGTCACCTGGACGGTGCCGACGGCGCTTGTCGGCAGCGCGCACGCCGCGCCGGTCGTGTTCGTGACCGTGAGGTCGAGGCGGACCTGGTCGCCGACCCGGTAGTCGGCCTGGCCGGGCCGCAGGGCCAGGCCGAGGCCGCCGTCGGCGGGCGCCGGGGCGGCGTTCACCGTGCCGGCCGCCAGGGTGGTCAGGAGTACGGGGATCATGACCGCGAATCGCGCCGTCCACCTCATGGTGCGGACTGTAGGGGCGCGGCGGCCGATCTTCGCACGCTCTGTCGGGGACCGGTCTGAGACGCCGGGCCGGCTGAGCCGCCTCGTGTCCTGGAGCGTGACGAGAAAAAAGCTCTGACGAGGTGGAAGACACCCGTCAGAGCTTCATCGTTGGTGCGCCGCCAGGGACTCGAACCCCGAACCCGCGGATTAAGAGTCCGCTGCTCTGCCAGTTGAGCTAGCGGCGCTCGTTCGGCAACGGAGAGAACATTAGCACCCCTCCCGAGCGGGCTCCAATTCGGTTACCCGGGTCCCCCCTTCGGTCGAGCTTTGCCGGCAAAAAGCCCCAAAACGACCATCGCCGCCAAGATCGGGGCGTGGGTTGCGGCGTCGATGCGGCACGATGTCCGCCAGGTACGCGAGAACAGAGGTGGGCATGGCACGGTTCACGCGAGCCGGGGCGGTTCTGGGCGCCCTGACTCTGGCGGCGTCGCTGGCGCTGACCGGGTGTGGCAGCGACGAGAAGAAGCCGGAGTTCGTTGGCGGGGCGTCGCCGGACGCGAGCGCCGCCGCTGGCTCCCCCGCACCGTCGACGCCGAGCACACCGAGCGGGCCGGCACTCACGCTGAGCCCGGCGAACGGCACGAAGAACAGGCCGGTGAGCACGGAGATCAGCGCGAAGCTCCCGGACGGCGGGAAGGTGTCCGCGGTCACCCTGACGGCGGACGGCGGCGGCTCGGTCGAGGGCAAGTTGCGTACCGACGGGTCGGCCTGGGTGCCGTCCACGCCCCTCAAGTGGGGCACCCGCTACACGGCCACGGTGACGGCGAGCGGGTCGGACGGCGCGAGCAGCCAGGGCACCAGCAGCTTCACCACGATGGCCAAGCCGAAGTCGATGATCGGGTCGGGCCTGTACCTCTTCGACGACAAGAGCTACGGGGTGGCCATGCCGGTGGTCACCGAGTTCCACCCGGGCATCCCGAAGAAGGACCGTGCCGCCGTCCAGAAGCGGATGTTCGTCAAGACCGACCCGCCGCAGCCGGGCGCGTGGCACTGGGTCAGCAACGGCACGCAGGCCTACTACCGGGCCCCGGAGTACTGGAAACCGGGCACCACCATCACCGTGCGGATCGCCCTGGCGGGGGTGCCGCTGAGCAACGGCAAGTACGGCGACGTCGACCGCAAGGCCACCGCCAAGATCGGCCGATCGTTCGAGATGAAGGTCGACAACGCCAACAAGAAGATGACGGTGTACGAGAACGGCGCGCCGGTCCGCACCATCCCGGTGAGCCTGGGCAAGAAGAGCACACCGTCGTCGAGCGGAACGATGGTCGTGATGGAGAAGAAGGAAGCCACCGTCTTCGACACCCGGGACGACCCGGACCCGGCCAACCGCTACGTGACCGACATCCAGTTCGCCCAGCGGCTCACCTGGGGTGGCGAGTACATCCACGCGGCGCCCTGGTCGGAGCACGTGCAGGGGCGGCAGAACGTCTCGCACGGCTGCGTGAACGTGTCGATGGCGAACGCCAGGTGGCTGTTCGACAAGACCCGGATCGGCGACCCGATCACGATCAAGGGCACCGAGCGGAGGATCGCCGCCGGTAACGGTTGGACGGCGTGGAGCCTGAGCTGGTCGCAGTTCATCAAGGGCAGCGCGCTGCCGGTGCCGAGTGGTGGCGCCGGCCCGGCGGTCTGACCCGTCCGCCTCGTTGCGCCGGTCCTGCCGTTGGCGGGGCCGGCGTACCCTTGCACTCCGCCGCGCCGACGACTGCGTGGCGAACCCCCGCAGTGCCGGTACGGAGACGAGCCAGACTCACGAAACGCCGGATAGTAGCAGTATTCGGGCACTATTGATGACGTGTTTCGATTCACCCTCGGCAACCGGGGCCGGCTCTGGCGCGTCAGTAGGAGACGATGGGGCAGCGACCACGACTGTGAGGGAATCATGCGAGCTAGCCAGGACCAGCTGATCAGGCCCGGTGGGCGACGCCGCGTGTTCGCGGCGGGGCTCCTCGCCGTGGCGCTGGCCTTCACCTCCGCCTGCACCAACGACGGCGGCAAGCCGTCCTCCTGGCACGGCGGCGACGAGAGCCCGGCACCGAAGGCCGCCGCGACGATCAGTGAGCCGGCGGCCGACGCCAAGGACGTGCCGGCGTCCACCGGCATCACCTTCACCGCGAAGGACGCCGTGGAGACCGCTGTCGAGCTGAAGGACGCCGCGGGCAAGACGGTCGAGGGCGCCCTCGCCAAGGACGGCAAGTCGTGGCTGCCCTCCGGCGCGCTTGCGTACGGCACGAGCTACACCGCGACCGTGACCGCCACCGGCGACGACGGGCGTCCGGCCACCGCGACAAGCACCTTCACCACCATGGCCAAGCCGGGCAACCAGGTCCGCGTGAGCAGCTTCCTCGGTGACAACCAGGTGGTCGGGGTCGGCATGCCGCTGATCGTGAAGTTCAGCCGGGCCATCCCGGAGGACTACCGCGACGACGTCCAGCGCCGGATGACCGTCACCTCGACCCCGGCCCAGGAGGGGATCTGGCACTGGGTCAGCCCCACCGAGATCCGCTACCGGCCGAAGGAGTTCTGGAAGCCCGACAGCAAGGTCTCCTACCGCGTCCAGGCGGGTGGCCTGCCGATGGGTGCCGGCTGGTACGGCCGCGCCGACCTCTCGGTCGACGTCAAGATCGGCGCTGCGGTGGTCATGACCGTGGACAACAAGACCAAGCGGATGACCGTCACCCGCAACGGCTCCGTGATCAAGACCATCCCGGTCAGCCTCGGCAAGAAGAGCACCCCGTCGTCGAGCGGCACCATGGTCGTGATCGAGAAGCTGCGCAAGACGGTCTTCGACACGTTCGAGGAGCTGGGCCCGGAGGAGGGCTACCGCACCAAGATTGACTTCGCACAGCGCCTCACCTGGGGCGGGGAGTTCATCCACGCGGCGCCCTGGTCCGAGGGGCAGCAGGGCACCACGAACGTGTCGCACGGTTGCGTGAACGTGTCGATGGCCAACGGTGACTGGCTCTTCAAGAACACCCAGATCGGCGACCCGATCACGGTCAAGGGCACCGAGCGCAAGCTGCAGAACGGCAACGGCTGGACGGACTGGAACATGAGCTGGGACGAGTACGTCAAGGGCAGCGCCCTGCCGTACGAGCCTCCGGCCGACCCGGACGCCACCACCCCGAGCCCGGACGGGGCGGTCACCCCGTCCCCCACCCCGACCGCCTGAGCCTGAGACCGCCGGCAGGCCCCGACAACGACAGAAGGCCCCCTCCGGAGAGGGGGCCTTCTCGTGGGGTGACTGATGGGAATTGAACCCACGACAACCGGGACCACAACCCGGTGCTCTGCCAACTGAGCTACAGCCACCATGCCGCCGTCGCCCGGTCGATCGCTCCGGGCGGGGTGCGGACCAATAATAGCCACACCACAGCCGGGCACGTCCAGCGGGTTGCCGGTCAGCTCAGCGGCCGGTCAGAGTTCGGCGGCGATGGCCTTGGCGGTCTCGACATCCGGGCCGGGCAGCGGAACGAAGACGGTACGCCGGTAGTACTCCAACTCCCGGATGCTCTCCCGGATGTCGGCGAGCGCCCGGTGCGCGAGACCCTTCTGCGGCTGGCCGAAGTACACCCGGGGGTACCAGCGACGGCAGAGTTCCTTGATCGACGACACGTCGATCATCCGGTAGTGCAGGTGCGCGTCGAGGCGGGGCATGTCCCGGGCGATGAAGCCCCGGTCGGTGGCGATCGAGTTGCCGCACAGCGGGGCCGTACGCGGGTCCTTGACGAAGGTGCGGACGTACTCAAGGATCAGGTCCTCGGCCTCGGCGAGGGTGACCGCCGAACGACGGACCTCCTCGGTGAGGCCGGACTTGGCGTGCATCGTCTGCACGATCTCCGGCATCCCCTCCAGTGCCGCCTCGTCGGCGTGGATGACCACGTCGACACCATCACCGAGCACGTTGAGGTCGGGATCGGTGACCAGTGCCGCCACCTCGATCAGTTTGTCCCTGCCGAGGTCCAACCCGGTCATCTCACAGTCGATCCAGACGAGGAGATCAGCCACCGGCACAGCCTACGCGCAGCCCACGCCCTGCGGCTGCGCGCTCTCGGCGGACCGGACCGCTAGGGTTTCGGGGTGCCAGCAGAACCCGTCGCACCGCCCGCCGTCACCGAAGACGATCCCGGCGGCCGTACGGTCCGTCGCCTGGTCGGGGTGGTGGCTCTCACCGCTGTGCTGCCAGCGCTCTACCTGCCCGGTCTCGTGCACAACTTCTTCGACCTCAAGATCTACATGTCCGCGATGGACTGGTGGCGCGTCGGGCACCCGCTCTACGACTACGTTCAACCCGACCGGGTGCAGGGCGAGTTGTACTTCACCTATCCGCCGTTCAGCGCGCTGCTGCTGTGGCCGTTCGGTCTGCTGCGGCTCGGCGCCACCGTGGCGATCTTCACGGTGCTCACCGTGCTGGCCGTGGTGCTGACCACCCGGTGGCTGGTGGCCCCGGTGATCGCCCGACACGACCTGCCCCGAACGTTCACCCTCGTCGCCGCCGTCCTGCTGGTGCTGGCGGTGGAGAGCATCCGCGAGACCATCACCTTCGGTCAGATCAACATGCTGCTGGTCGTGCTGATCCTTGCCGATCTGCTGTTCGCGGTGCCGCAGGCGCGACGCTGGGCCGGGGTGGGCGTGGGGCTGGCGACGGCACTCAAGCTCTTCCCCGGCATCTTCATCGTGTACCTGCTGGCCACCCGGCGCTGGCGGGCCGCAGCGGTGGCGAGTGCGACCGCGGCGGCGGCGACCCTGCTCGCGGCGGCGATCGCCCCACGCGACTCGTGGCGGTTCTGGACCCACGAGTTGTGGACCACCGAGCGGGTGGGACGCACCGACATCGTCGGCAACCAGTCGCTGTTCGGCCTGCTCAGCCGGTTCACCGAGCCGGAGAAACCGGGCCGGCTGCTCTGGCTGCTGGTGGTCGCCGTGGTCGCCGGCTTCGGGCTGTGGCGGGCCGCCCGGGCGGCGCGGGCCGGTGACCCGTTGACGGGCCTGACGTTGACCGGGCTGGTGGGTGCACTGGCGAGCCCGATCACCTGGACCCACCACATCTACTGGTTCATACCGGCCGTGGTGCTGCTCGTCGACGCGGCGTTGAGCGCCGACCGCCCCGAGGAGGTTCGTCGGCGCCGGTGGTTTGCCGGTCTCGCGCTTGGCATCACCGCCGTGACCATCTACGGCGTGGTCACCTTCCAGGACTGGGGCGCGGGGCCGGTGCACACCCACAACCCGGTGGACTTCGTCCTGCAGAACGTCTACGTGCTGCTCAGCCTGCTGCTGCTCGCGGCGTTGCCGGTGCGGTCGGGACGCGGTGTGGAAAATCGCATCAATTGGACAGACCTCCCTAGTAGCCACGTTCGGCGCTAACCTGTCCTCATCTACCTCAAGCGCCGCTCGGGTAGCACCGATCCCCCGGTGAGAGTGGCCCTCCGCGTCGGCAGCGCGGAGGGCCACTCGCCGTTCTCACCCACCGCGACCGGCCGGGCTGTCGTCCGGTGGGACCGCCACCGGTCGGGCCGTCGAGTCGTCCGCGTCGGCCGGCGGCCAGGCGAGGCTCAGCGTCACCTCTGGCGGTCGGGGCAGCCGGGCCGGCTCGGCCAGATCGGCGAGGGTGTCCGCGCGCGCGGCGCCGATCGCCGAGCGAGGTCGTTCCGCAGCCCCGGAGCCGACCGGGGCGAGTTGTCGTACCGGCAACGACGGGCCCGCGTCCGGTTGCCGGGGGCCCAGGCCGCTCAGCGAGGTGACCCCGAGTCGACCGGCGAGCACCGGCACCTGGTCCGGCTCGACCACGAAGATCACCTCGCGCGGGCGCAGCGGCCGCAGCAGGAGCAGCACCGCGCACACCACGAGCAGAACGCCGACGGTCAGCAGACCCCAGGCGGCCGGGCCGGTCCACCCGGCCCGCCACTGCGCCCGGAGGTCCAGGGCCAGGTCGGCACCACCGTCGGGGCGCATCACCACCAGGCTCATCGGTTCGTCGGCGAGGTCGTCCGCGCTCCACTCCAGTGAACCGATCCCCTCGCGTACCCAGAAGGGTCTGCCCAGCGGCGTGACCTGCCCGTCGGTCGCCGCGACGCCCGGGGCGTCGATGGCCGGTCCGGCCGGATCGAGCCGGACCGGCAGCGGACCTCGGGCCAGCGCCGCCCGGCGGAGCGTGGCGTGCGGGACCGCCTCCAGCCAGCGCCGCACCTCGACGGTGGGCGCCAACCCGACGAAGGCCGGGCCGCCCGTGGTGCGGGCGTCGAGTCGCAGCCGGGTCTGCGCGGTACGCGCGAACGGCGCCTCCTGGCGCAGCAGTCGGTCGAGGTCGGTGACCACCACCGCGTGACCGGGTGTGCGGACCGTCTCGAAGCGGGCGGTGAAGGCCCCGCCCGGATCGGCGTGTCGGGTCACCAGCCACAGCCCGCCACCGGCGAACAGCGCCGGAATTCCCACGACCAACAGCAGCACCCCGACGATCACCCGCACGAACCGCATCCGCACCGTCCCCCTCCGTAGCCAAATACCCGGCCGACCTTACCGACGTAGCCCGTCTGATCAGGGGATATCCACGGCACCGCCGGTACCGACTCCGGAAAGCACGCTGGCCCGCCGGGTGATCCGGCGGGCCAGCGGGTGGGGGCGGGGGGTCAGGCCTTGGCGGCCGGCTCGCGGCGGGTACGCGCGAACGCCAGCCCGCCCAGCGCCAGGCCGGCCAGACCGGCGACGAGACCGGCCACACCGAGACCGACCGCGAGCCCGTTGCCGTCCTCGTCGTCATCGTCGTCGGGCTTCGCGACGGCGGCGGCCGGCGCGGCCGAACCCGACGGCGCCGCGGCGGCGGCCAGGGTGAGCACCGGGGCCGGGTGCTCCGGCTCCTCGGCGCCAGGCGCCGGCTCGTCGATCCACCGGGAGATGGTGCCGTCCGAGTAGGTCTGCAGGGTCTTGAAGACCATCGACTCGACCTGCGGCAGCGGCCCCAGCGAGACCGGGAACTCCTGGAACTGGCCCGGCTTCACCCCCGCGTCGCCGGAGGCCGTCCAGGTGATCTTGGAAACGGCCTCGGTGAGCTGACTGCCGTGCACCTCGATCGGCGGGTCCACCTTGCGCTTCTCGGTGGCGACCGTCCAGCCGGGCACCGGCATCGTCGACACCGAGCCGACCGGGGCGTTCTCCGGCAGCACCACCTCCAGCTTGATGGTCGAGGCGGTGTCGCTCTCGTTCGGCACCCGGAACGCCACCCGGGCGTAGCCGCCCTGGGTCGCCTCCTTCGGGTTCACCGTGACGTGGGCGGACGCCGGTCCGGCGAAGCCGAGCACAGCGGTGGCGGCGGCGGTGAACGCCAGGGCGGCAGCGGCGGTTGCGGTACGCCGGAATCGGGTCATGGGTTTCGCGGACCTCTCTAACGGATGGGCACGGTGGCGGTCACCGTGGCCTGGTCGATGTCTGTCGTTCGGGCAGTGATCTTCAGCTGCCACTCGCCTGCGGTCGGCAGGCTGATGTCGCCGTAGGCGTGGCTGTCCGTCAACCGCAGCAACGGCACGTCGATCGGCTCGATCCCGGCCGAGGGCAGCGCGACAGTCGCCTTCCACTCGGCCACGAGCAGCGGCTGGTTGGCCTTGTCGTACGCGTACAGGTGCACCGTGTTGTTGCCCCGCTCGGCCGGGCTCACCTCGACCTCGACGGACAGGAGCGGGCTGGACAGGCGGGTGCTGAAGAGACCGGCCTCGGCCCCGGCGGACGGACCGGCCACCGCGGTACGGGCAGGCGTGGTCTGCACGAGCGTGGCGGACACGGTCAGCACCACGACGGTGACGGCCAACTCCGCCAGGACCGCCCGGCGCACCGGCACCGGGCGCTGCGCCGCGACACGGCTGCGCACCAGCTGCCGGGAGTACGCGGCCACGGCGATGACGATCGCGAACAGCCCGATCTTGGCGAGCAGCAGGCGACCGTACGTGGTCTCGACGAGCGCCTGCAGGGTGGCCACCTCGATCAGCGCCTGGACGGTGCCGGCCAGCAGCAGCGCCGAGACGGCGAGCGCCGCCCAGCGCGACCAGATCGGCAGGATCGCGCCCAACTCCCGCTCGTCGGCCTGCCGCAGCAGGAAGACGGCGAGCATGAGCAGACCGCCGAGCCAGACCGCCATGCTGCCCAGGTGGACCGCGTCGACCACCACCGAGACCGCCGGTGCGGGGGACGCCGCCGGGTGCCCGGCCAGCGGCCAGGTCAGCAGGGCGGCGCCGCCGAGCACGGCCAGGATGATCGCGTCCGCGCGGCCGGCGGGCCGGGCCAGCAGCGGGCGGAGCAGGAAGACGGACGCCGCCAGCAGGCCGAGTCGGACCAGGTGCGCGGCACCGAAGGCGCTGCCGAAGACAGTGCCGAACCCCTCGCCGGTCACGTCGAAGAGGCCACCGCCGGCCGTGTAGGGCACCTGCAACCACAGGTCGGCGAGGGTGGCGACGGTCACCAGGCCGAGGCCGGTCCAGGCAAGCCGGGTCGGCCCCCGCCGGGAGAGCCGTCGCGGCCAGAGCGCGGCGAGCACCAGCGCCGGCCCGACCAGCAGCACCAGGCCCGCGTAGCCCAGGAAGCGGGCCACCTTCACCGCCGTCTCCACGACCGGGTTGGCGCGGCTGTCCGTGCCAGAGTCGGTGGGTGGGGTCGAGGGGGCACCGACCGAGTAGGTGAACGCCCCGGAGACCGGGTGGCTGTCGGCGGAGATCACCCGGAAGCTGACCAGGTAGGTGCCGCGGGCGCTGCCCGGGTCCACCGGGATGGTCACCACGCCACCGCTGAACGAGGGTTCGCCGCGGTCGGCCCGGGACCCGTCCGGCGCGATGACCCGGATCTTGCCGGGCACCTTACGGACCGCCTCGCTGAAGGTGAGGACCACCTCGGAGGGCCCGCTCGGCACGATGGACGCGGCGGCCGGGCTGCTGCTCTGCAGCACCGCGTGGGCGCTGGCGGAGGTGGCTGGCGCGATCAACAAGGCAACGACGGTGACCAGGAGGCCGGCGGCTGCGGCCAGCCGGGCGACCCAGCGGCGGGGGGCGACAGTCATGCCGGCCATGGTTGCCGATGGGTGTCCCCTTCGGCGACCCGAGGGGGGTGGTCGCTTCTGTGGTCGCACGTCATGAAGTGGTAGTCGGCCGCCGCCGGGGAAAAGTTCCCGACGTGGCGCAGACCATCCAACGACCGAACGACCCTGACGTCGGGCCGGGTGCCGCGTAACCTGATGTGTCGTGATCCCTGTCCCGCGTGACTCCGGTGCCGCCGGCCCGGCCGCACCGGCAGGTGAGGTCGCCCGGGACCCGGCAACCGAGTCGGCGCTCACCGCCCGCGACGGTGACCCCGCCGCCCAGGCCGCGTTCGTCCGGCTGACCCAGGCCGAGGTCTGGCGGTTCGCCGCCGCACTGGTCGACCCGGACAGCGCCGACGACCTGACCCAGGAGACCTACCTGCGGGCGTTCCGGGCCCTCCCCGCCTTCGAGGGCCGCTCCAGCGCCCGCACCTGGCTGCTCGGCATCGCCCGGCGCACCTGCGCCGACCACCTGCGTACGGTGATTCGGCGTCGGCGACTCGACGAACGCCTGGCGGCGAACGCGTACACCGACAGGCCACACCCGGACCCGGCCGGCCAGCTCGTCGACGCCGACCTGATCCGCCGCCTCGGCCCCGAGCGGCGGTCCGCGTTCGTGCTCACCCAACTGCTCGGCCTGTCGTACGCCGAGGCCGCCGCCGTCGAAGGGGTGCCGGTGGGGACGATCCGTTCCCGGGTCGCCCGGGCCCGCGACGATCTGGTCGAGGCGGTCGGCGACGCCCTGACCGGCTGAGTTCGGAACTTCCGGCGCGGACGGGACGACAAATGAGCGTGACTGCACCTCCCACCCGGGGCGGCCGGTGGCCCCTGGTCCGTCCGTGGCTCGGCATCGCCGCCCGACTCGGCCTCGCCGCCGTCTGGCTGGTCGCCGGCGCGTCGAAGGTCGGTGACCTGGCCGCCTCCGGACGGGCGGTCAACGCGTACCAGGTGATGCCGTACGACGTGGCGAGCGTGATCGGCGCGGCCCTGCCCTTCGTCGAGTTGGCGTTGGGTGTGCTGCTGCTGCTCGGGCTGGCAACCCGGCTGGTCGCCGGGGTCTCCACCGCGCTGCTCGTGGTCTTCATCGTGGGGATCGCCTCGGCCTGGGCGCGTGGGCTGGCCATCGACTGCGGCTGTTTCGGCAGCGGCGGGCAGCTGGCGGCGGGGCAGGCACCCAGTTACCTCCCGGAGATCCTCCGGGACCTGGGATTCTTGGTTCTGGCCGGATTTCTGCTGATCTGGCCACGTACGCCGGTATCGGTGGACGGGTGGTTGGCCGGCGAACCCGTTGTGGAGGACGAGGATGAGTAGTCGCAAGGGGCAGCGGGACGCCGCCCGGGTGGTCCGCGAGCAGTTGGCCCGCGAGCAGCGCCGCCGTCGCACGATCTGGGTCTCCGCCGCCGCGGCCGTCGTCCTGGTCATCGCCGGCGTCATCGGCTGGGCCGTCTGGTCCAACCAACGCTCCGACGACTTCACCACCCCGCCCGGCGCCAACGACGCCGGCACCGGAATCGTCACCGGCGGCGGCCCGGTCACCGTCGACGTCTACGAGGACTTCCTCTGCCCGGCCTGCAAGCAGTTCGAGCAGACCAGCGGGTCGACCCTCGAACAGCTGGTGGCCGAGAACAAGGCGAAGGTCGTCTACCACCCGGTCGCCTACCTCAACCGCTTCTCCACCACCGAGTACTCCACCCGCTCCTCGGCCGCCTCCGGCTGCGCCGCGGCCGGCGGCAAGTACCACGAGTACGCCAAGGCGCTCTTCGCCCAGCAGCCACCGGAGGGCAGCGCCGGCCTCACCGACGACCAGCTCATCGACATCGGCACCAGCGTGGGCCTCGACCGGGGCTCCTTCGGCAGCTGCGTGAAGGACGACACGTACCGGACGTGGACCGAACACGTCACCGACGACGCCAGCCGGAGCAACGTCACCGGCACCCCGACCGTCAGGGTCAACGGCAAGGCCGTGGAGAACCCCACCCCGGACGCTCTCACCGCAGCCGTGGCGGCGGCCGGCAAGTGATCCGTACCCTGTGGGGCCGCGCCGGCCTGGTCGCGGCCGCGGCCGGCCTGGTGACCCTGACCAGCGCGGCGCCCGCCGCCGCGCACGGCGCCGACGCACCCGACGGCACCGACTACCGCACCCGGACCAGCGGGGTCGCTCCGGCGCGGCCAGGGCTCGAGGTACGCGTCATCGAGGCGGGCGCTCGACTGGAGCTGACCAACGACACCGGCCGCGCCATCGAGGTCATCGGCTACTCCGGTGAGCCCTACCTGCGGGTCGGCCCGGACGGGGTCTTCGAGAACAGCCACTCCCCCGCCACGTACCTCAACCGCACCATCGCCGGGGACACCGCGCTCCCAGCCGAGGCCGACCCGGCCGCCGCGCCGTCCTGGCGGCGGATCGCCGACGGCACCACGGCCCGCTGGCACGACCAACGCGCACTCTGGCAGGAGGCGGCGCCACCGGACGCGGTGCGCGCCGCACCCGACCGCGAGCACCGGGTCCGGAACTGGACCATCCCGCTGCGCGACGGCGCCGACCCGGTGGTGATCGGCGGCACCCTGGACTGGGTGCCGCCACCTGACGCGTACACCTGGTGGGCGGTGACCATCGTGGGGCTGCTCGCGGTGGGCGCGCTCGGCCTGGCGGCGGCAGGATCAGCGGCCGGGAGGCGGGCGCTGTCCGCGCTCGGCGCGCTGCTGGTCGTCGGCGGCGCGCTCGCCGTGGGCTACCCGGTCGGACGGGAGATCGACGCGGGCGCCCAGGGCGTCGGCGGCGTGCTTGTCGGGCTGCTGTCCGGGCAGATCTGGTCCCTGCTCACCGGCCTCGGCGCCATCGCCGCCGGCTGGTACGCGCTACGCCGCCGCCCGGCCGCCGACTTCGTGGTCGCGCTGGGCGGGGCCTGCCTGGCACTCCTCGCCGGAGCGTCGAACGCCGCCGTGTTCGCCCGCTCCATCGCCCCGGTGCCCTGGTCACCCACGACCGCCCGGGTGCTTGTGGCGCTCTTCCTGATCACCGGCGCCGGCGCGACAGCCGCCGGCATCCTGCGCCTCCACGCCGCCACCCGCACCGCCACCCCAATACCAACCCCCTAATCCCACCCCGTCCCGGCCCCGGCCCCGGCTGCGGCGCGCCCCGGCGCGGCCCGGCCCACCCCCGTAGCGGGTACGGGTGGCGCTGGTCTGCGGGGAGTCGGTCAAGCTGGGGGTCTGCGACACGCCCTGCA